>JBIPMR010000004.1:0-23824 GCA_044369025.1 Luteolibacter sp. | reverse complement strand
CAAGGCCGGAAGCAAATGGATGTAACCCATGTGCGACTGGACGAGCATCTCGTTGACGCCCGCGGCGTAGCCGAAATTGCCGTCGGCTTTCTCCGGACCGTGTTCCGGCGGGCGAACGTCGGGAGCGACCAGGGTGCCGTCGGCAAGCGGCTTGAGGGGATCGATCCAAAACTCGCTGATCTCCTTCATCACCGGATAGGCGGGCTGTTTCAGGACTTCCTCATCGCGGGTAAAGGCATCGTGATCCCACAGGTTCTGACAGAGCCATGCCGAGTCCGGAAAAATACTCCCGCTTGTAGCTCACGCGGCCGGAAGTATCACTCACCGTCTGCACCGCGTTCGCTTGCGGAAAGGGGCCGGCACCCGGGACCCAAGCGATCATTTACCGGCTTTGAGCAATTCATTCATTGCTTCACCCAGCGCGAGACCGACATCCATGTAAACCCGGCTGTCTTTGCCATAATGGCCGTTGCCACTGCCGCCGCGGGCCATCTCATGAGTATAAACGGTGGCCACGTTACCCTTGAATTCGGGATACTTGCCGCTGTTGCCGTCCACGGCCATCATGGCTTCCAGCACCTTCCCGGTGTTGCCGGTGCCGCCCTTGACGGCTTCGCCGAGGGTGGCCATGACGAATGGCGCCTTCGGCGCATCGAATTCCTTGCGCAACGCCTTGATTAGATTGACGAGATTCTCCTCATAGCGGGCGGATAGACCTTCGTCACCGCAGTCTTTTTCGCCCTGCCACCAGAAGAACCCGGCGACCTCGTATTTCGTCCCGCCGGGATAATGTTTGTCGAGTTCGGCGAGGACCGTCTTGGCGTTGGCGAGATCGTCATCCCACTGCTTGCCGGCATACCAGGCGATCGGTTCGGGTTTCGGCGAGCCCTTCTCCCACTTCATCGGGGATTCCTTGTAGCCGGCGTAGGTGTAGGTCACTTCCTTGCCGGTTTTTTTGTCCGTGGAGGTGAAATCATACCCTTTGGAACCCGGCGGGAGCAGGTCCCAGCCGAGAGAACGGTTGCCGATGCAACTCTTGAGCACCATCACCGGTGCCTCAATCGCATTGCCGAGCTGGTGGCCGACACCATATTCCACGCCCATGGTCCTGCCCTTGACCGCCATCCATTCGTTATGCATCAGCGACATGCCGCCCTTTTTGCCGACCATCACCTGCACGTTCCGCACATCTTTCCGCTCCACCCAGTTGCCGGCGGCATCGATCAGGAATGGATAAAGCTTCTCGGTTTTGACCGCGGTTTCCAAGGATCCCGGTTTGTCGCCGGTGACGCTTCCCAAGCCAACCGCGTTGGACTGGCCCAGAATCAGGAAGACCTTGACCGGCTTCGTCACGTCGGCGGGTTTGCCGTCGGGCTTCGGCAACGGGGATTTGGTATCGGTGTCTGCGGCCGACACGCCGGTGGCGGTCACCATCAGTGCCGCCAGCAGGCAACAGGTTTTTTTGGCATACTTGAGATTCATAGGTGTGTGTGGGTAACGGGTTTGATTTCCGACCTCCGAGTCCAGCGTCATCGTTGAACCGCGGAGGGTGATGCTGATACCACGGCACGGCCCACCAATATTACAGCCCCCTTGCGAAAAAAAGACGCGCATTTGCGGCAGGGCGGAATTTCCGCGCCCCCCGCCAGGCTCCCGGATTCAAGCCTTGTCATACCGGCGGCAGTCGCCGCAACAACCCCGCCACCTTGGCTTCGCAAAAGAATCCAAAGCGGTGTCGCCGCTGCGCTCTGCCACCGCACTCCATGCATTGGCGCCCCCTTGGACTGTGGTGGGAAGCGGAGCGCCACACCGCTTTGGATGTTTCATCCACCCCGCCACCTTGGCCTCACTAGTCCTTTGCCAGCAGCGCCATCGCCGCATTGTGGCCTGCGATGCCGCTGACACCGCCGCCACGCCGTGCCCCCGCGCCGGCCAGATAGATATGCGGATCCTCCGTCTCGCAGCCCCACAGCGGCGTGTCCAAGCCCCCGGCGTCATCGTCGATGAAGGGGAAATCAAGGTCGCGGTGGAAGATGTTTCCTCGCGGCAGGGAAATATCCGTTTCCAGATCCAGTGGCGACTTCACTTCGATCGCGAGGGAACCGTCACGACATGGCGCGAGCACCGACTCGACGGGATCGATTAGATATTGGTTCAGGCTCTCGAGGGCGCGCTCCTTGGCCAATGCTTTGGCAGCCTCCGGATCCGCATCGAACAGCAGCGCGGGGGTGTGAAGCCCGAACAAGGTCAGGGTTTGGAAACCCTTTGAGACCAATTCCGCGGACAGGATGCCAGGGTCGGTTAGGGTGTGGCAATACAGCTCCAGCGGCAGCGGCTTCGGCATCCCGCCACCGCGGGCAACGGCGCAGGCGGTTTCCAGTTGTGAGAAACTTTCATTGGCATGAAACGTTCCGGCAAAAGCGAGCCGCGGGTCCACGCCGGATCTGAGCCGCGGCAGGCGCGTCACCAGCATGTTGATTTTCAATTGCGATCCCTCCAGCGAATCCGCAGCCGAATCGCCGCGCAAACGGGCCAGATGTTGCGGGGCCGCCGCGAACAGCAGGTCCCTCGCGCGCCAGGCGTGGCCGGATTCCGTTTCGACGCGCACCCCCGCCGGACCACTCTCTAACGCCGCGACCTTGGATTGGAGCTGGATTTCCACACCCTCCGACTTGGCGACGCGGTGCAGCTCCGTGACCAGGGCTCCCATCCCGCCCTGCGGCACGCGCCACTGTCCGGTGCCGTTGCCGATCAGATGATAGAGAAAACAGCGGTTCGCCTGCATGTCATCCGCCGAAACGAAAGTGCCGATCAGCGCGTCGGTGAGAACCACGCCGCGCACCAGATCGTCCGTGAAACGGTCGCGAATGACTTCACCGATCGGCACTTCCATCAGATTGCGCCACACCTCGGGCAATCCGATTTCGGCCTTGAGCCCGGCGGCGCGCTGGAGCGGCTTGAGCATGAAGGGCGCGAGACGCTGCGCCAGCACCGCGATTTCTCCGTAGAATTCGCGCCACGCGCGGCCTTCCCGATCGGATCCGGTCAAGCGCCGGAAACCGCTCCCGGTCGCTTTGTCCCATTGGCTTGAAATCAACAGTCCGTCATCCCTCCCGTCGCGCTGATAGGGAGTGTAGGAGGAAACCGCACGTTCGAGGGTTTTGAAGTTAATTCCCAGATCGGCGACGATCCGGTCCGGCAGCAGCGATACCAGATACGAATACCGCGAAAGCCGCGCGTCGTATTCCGGAAAGGGTTTGACGCTGGTGGTGGCCCCGCCGAGTTCGTCCCGCCCTTCCAACAGCAGCACCGACTTCCCCGCTTTGGCCAGATAGCTGGCGGCCACCAGCCCGTTGTGCCCGCCACCGGCCACGATGACATCGTAAATCTTGTGATGTCCGATCATGGATTCTCGGCTGGGCGGCTGCGGCCGTCGGCGATGATTTTTTCCATCCGGTCCCGCAGCCGCTGGAGTTCGGCCGGGTGTTTTGCCGACACATCGTTGCGCTCGGCGGGGTCGTTTGCTAGATGATAGAGGCCGAATTCTCCGCGAGGGGCAAGAGGCGGACTGATGGAAACGGTGGCGTTGGATTTGCCGCGATTTTGCATGCGGACGAGTTTCCAGTCGCCGACACGCAGGCCGAGGTTGTTGCCGTTGTTGTCCTGCTGCAAAAGGTGGTCGCGGCCTTTGGCACCGGGTTCGGCGAGCAGGGCGCCGAGCACGTTGAGGCTGTCGAGGCAGGCCTCGTCGGTTAGAGTCTGGCCGGTGAGCGCCGCGAAGCTGGCGGCGAGGTCGATGGTGCAGACCACCTCATCGGAAACAGCGGGCTTGATCCGGGCCGGCCAGCGGGTGATGAACGGCGTGCGCGTGCCACCCTCGAACACGCTGTATTTGCCGCCGCTGAAAGGTCCGGCGGGCTGGTGCTTGCCGAGTTTTTCGACCGCGCCATCCTGGTAACCGTCATCGAGCACCGGACCGTTGTCGGAGCACAGAACCACCAGCGTGTTCTCCGCCAGACCGAGGCGGTCGAGCGTCTTCATCAGCTCGCCCACGCACCAGTCGAACTGGACGATGCAATCGCCGCGGGGACCCAGCTGGGTCTTCCCCTGGAAGCGCTCGTGCGCGACGCGCGGCACATGGATGTCATGCGAGGCGAAAAACAGGAAAAACGGGCGGTCCTTGTTTTGTTCGATCCAGCGGTTGGATTGTTTGATCCATTGATCTGCCAGATCTTCGTCGCGGAAGCGCGCCCGGGTGCCGCCGGTGTAAAACCCGATGCGGCTGATGCCGTTGTGGATCGTCTGGTTGTGGCCGTGGGACCAATCCATCTTCAGCGAATCGCGACGGGTGATGCCGGTCGGATGATCCGGCGATGGCTGCTTGTCGCCCACCCACAGCGGATCGGCGGAGTCGAGGTTTTTCACCCGGTGGTCTTCGAGGTAAACCTGCGGCACGCGGTCGTTGGTGGTCGGCAGTAAAAAACAATGGTCGAACCCGATCTCCAGCGGACCCGGTTTGATCACGCCATTCCAGTCAGGCGCGGGGTCGCCCAGACCGAGGTGCCACTTGCCGATCACCGCCGTGGCATAGCCCGCGCGCTTGAGGATGGCGGGGAGGGTTTCGGTGCCGGGTTTGACGATCAACGGCCCGTTAGGCGGCGCGATGCCGGTGCCCTTCTGCCGCAACGCGTAGCTGCCGGTGAGCAGGGAAAAGCGCGACGGCGTGCAGGTGGATGCCGAGCAATAACCGCTGGTGAAACGCGCGCCTTCGCGGGCGAGACGGTCGATCGCCGGGGTGCTCACCGCCGTCGCGCCGTTGCACGAGACATCGCCGTAACCGAGATCGTCGGCCATGATCACGATGATGTTAGGTTTCACCGGCGCGGCGATGGCCGGAGACGTAAGGGATAACAGGCAGGCAAGTAGCGGGAGTTTCATGATTTTCATCGGATGGGAATCTCGTTGACGGTGTAATAGGCGTGGCGGTGCAGCAGTTCCTCGCGGTCGCGGGATCGCAGAGTGCCGAGATCGAAGGCATGGACGTGGCCTTGGGTCAGCGTGTCCAAGGCGATGGTTGCCACCATTCCATCCTCCGACAGCGCCACCGACTTCACTGCCGGCGCGGTCGGGTCGATTTCCGGACCACCGTAGGCCCCGTGGTATTCGTGGGTGAAGGTCGTGACCTGATAGGAACCGGGTGAGCTGCCGGTCGCCGTATCAACCGGCTTGGTGAAAGCCAGGCGGAAGCCATCCGGAGTGATGGTGACGCGTTCGATTTCGAAAGGCATGCGGCCCGTCCAATCCAGCCGCTCCAGCGCGAAGGGCTTCAAGCCGCGCACCGGCCAGCCGCGGTTGGTGCCGCCGCAAAGTAGCTGTCCTTGCGGAGTGAACTGCACGTTGAGGATGCCGGTGGCAAGGCCTTCCCGGAAGGGATAACAGGCGCCCTGCCAGACTCCGTTGACCTGCTCGGTGGTGGCGCGCACGATCAGCGACAAGGTATAGTCTCCCAGAAACATCTGGTTTTCGAAGGGGCCGAATTTCCCCATGGTCCGGTTGATGGTGAAGCCGGTGACCGAGCGCCCCATCCGGATGTAGGGGAAAATGACGGCGTAGGGATCCAATTGCGGAATCTTCCGGCTCTCGATCAAAACACGCGAGCCGGATTCCGGCTTGGGCGGCGCCTTGCCCATGTTAGGCGCGAAGTCATACCAATTGTAACTCGCCGGATGCCCCATGAAGCCGCCTTCCTTGATGAACTTCAGGCTGCACGCGGAATTCCACGGCCCCTGGCTTTCGATGTAAAACAACGCGTCGTGTTCGTTCATGCCGATGCCACCCGGGCTGCGCAGGCCGCTGGCGATCGGGATGGTTTTGCCCTCGGGGGTGATTTTGAGCGCCCACCCGCGGAACAGTTGGAACGAGTCATACGAGTTCGACAAGCCGAGCGCGACGTAGAGATTTCCTTTCGGATCAAACTTCGAGCCGAAGGCATATTCGTGATAGGTGTTGTAACCCCAGGCGTCGGAAACGACGTCAAAGCGATCCGCCACGCCATCGCCGGTGGTGTCCCTAACACGGGTAAGCTCGCAGCTCTGGGTGACATAGAGCGCGTCGTCTTTCCATGCCAGCCCGAAGATCTCGTCCAATCCCGTGGCGAACCGGTGATAGGCCGGTTGCGGTTTGTCCTCGTCCGCGCCGGAGATGAAGAAGACATCGCCATGGCGGGTTCCCACGGCGATGCGTCCGTCCGGCAGGGCCGTGAACGCGCCGGCCTCGATGACCTCACCTTTCGGCATCGGCACCTCGACGATCCGGTAGTAGTCGCGCTCGCGGTCCGCCGTGCCCCAGCGCTCCCCGACCTCCTCGGCGGGCAAGGGCTGGGCGGCGAATGCCAGCAGCACGATGCCTGCGGCAATTTTGTTAGCGAAGCAGTTCATAATCGATCGTGCAGGTGGAGGTTCCTTGAGGAATGGCAAGTCGGATCAGGAGTTCCTGCTCTCCTTCCCCGCCCGGGGTCGGGCGGAGCAGCGCCTTGCCTGTGGTTAGACCGAGCCGGAGTTCGGGGGTTTTGAAGACCGTCGCGGATTCGGTCTCGATCTTGCCCGTCAAGGCGCGGAAATAGAGGGTGGTGGGTTTGGTGGCGGAGAATTTGAAACTGCGCCGCAGCACCTTCGGCCCGGCGTCGGTCGCAGGAACCGGTTTGTCCTCGATGGTGGTATCTCCGCAGCGGTAGGTGAAGGTCGGGATGGAAGCTTCATCCAGTGCATAGCCACCAAAAGCATAACCATGATTTTTTGGATAGAGTGGATCGGAATGGACCGGATTTTCCTTGTTCACGGGGCCGGGCGTCAGCGGCCACGGGGCCTTTTCGTCATCGAGTCGGAGGAAGGCGACATCCTGCGCCAGGTTCACCGCCTTGCCGACCGGAGTGAAATCCCCCGCTCCCTGGGACTTCCAATTGACGTTGACGAACTCGCCGTGCCACAGGCCGGAGAGCGTGCCGTTGCGGGCGTTGAACGCGTAGTTCAGGCCGCCGGGGAAGCCGACCGCGATGCCGCGGAAACCGGCGATGCGGCTGCGGCCGCGATGGATCAGGGTCTTGCCGGTGACCTCTAACTGGGTTTCGGGCGAGCGCAGGCCGGAGGGCACGGGAGCCGAGCGGCCGAGTGAAAACATCTGCCAGAGCGCCTGGAGTTGGAGATCGGTGTCGCCGTCCAGCACGCCGGTCTGCACGGCTTTTCCGTCCGGCCAGTAGTTCGGCATGATGATGCCCGGGCGGTGGGCCGCAGGATTTTTCATGAAACTCTGGAACCACACGGGCTGGAGCCTCTGATAGCTTGTCATCAGATCGAGGCCCTTCATGGCGGGCGATTCGATGCCGTTGAAGTTGTGGCAGGCGATGCAGCTCAAACCGGTATCGCCTAACAACTGATGCGCGCCGTTGCGCCTTTTGGCCGCCTCGGCCCGGTCCAGCTCGGGCAATTCATCCACATCGAGGAGACGCGGCCCGGCGGGCGCCATCCGGTCGGTCCCGGCGAGCCATGCGGGAAGCCCCTTGAGTGCTTGCTCGCCGTATTGCGGCATGCGGGTGTGCATGTAGGGCCGCACCCGCCCGCCATCGTAGAGCACCTGGTTCAGCCATTCGGGGCGCAGCTTGGCACCGGTTAGAGTGAGCGGCGGCGGGATGCGCGCTTCGTTGCCCAACGCTTCCTCGGTGGAATGGAAAAACGCGTCCCGCTCGGCAGCGACCCCGCCGTAGTCGTCGCGGACGTGGCAGGAAATGCAGTTGAGCTGGGTGAGTTTGATTTTGATTTGCTCCGCTGCGGAAGGGGCAGCAGCGGGTCCGGCGAGCGCGGCGCGGATTGATTTCACCTGGCTGGGGCTGAGGTGGAAGTCCGGTGCGGTCTTCGGCGAATCGGACAAACAGCCGCGCAGCGGATCAAGCTGGGCCAGCGGCGGACCGGAACCAACCGGTGCGAGGTCGGGGTCGTCGAGCTGGTGACAGGAAGCACAATTCATCTGTTTGAACGCCGCTCTGCCGGCCGTCACCTGTGGGGCGGTCGGGCGCTTGGACTCCGGAGATGGCGCGCCATCCATCAGATAGCTGGCGAGCGACGCCGCTTCCTCCTTGCTCAGATTCATGTCCGGCATCCGCCCGGACGGCCGGGTCTTGAGGGGATCCAGCAGGAAATCCGCCAGCGCGTAGGGCCGGTATTTGGCGGAAACGTGCGCCAGCGAAACATCGCCGGCAGTGGATGTTTCTTTTCCCGCCTCGTCGCGCGGCGAGTGGCAGGCGATGCAACCGACGCTGTGAAACAATTCATGGCCGGCTTTCGCATTTCCCTCCGGAGGTTTTTCCGGCGGACTAACAGGATCCTGCAACGAGAGCAGATAGTGGCTGATCGATTCGCTGATGGCCTGGCGGCTCTCTTCGGTCTCAGCGGTTAGCATGCCGGGCATGGTGGTGCCGGGGTGCATGGCGGACGGATCGGCGATGAAGCGTTGCAGGTATTCGGGATTCAATCGCGCACCGACTTGCCGCAAATCCGGCGCGGCCTTCATGTTGGTATCATCCATTCCCTCATGACAGGACGCGCAGCGCAGCTCGTTGACCAGCACCCCGCCGATCTGGCGTTCGTCAAGCGGATGCTTGTGATGGAGGCCGGGGATCACCGGAGCCGTGTCGGCAGCGCCGACTTGGGCAACGAGGACGGCGATGGAAAATGACAGGCGAATCATGGGAGCTTATCAGGCAAGGATGCCTTTGATCACCTTGGCGGGTTTCACGCCGGTGAGTTTCTGATTGAGCCCTTGGAAAGGGAACGAGAGTTTGTGGTGATCGAAGCCGAAGAGCTGGAGAAGCGTGGCGTGGAAATCGCGGACGTGGACCGGATCGGAGGCGACGCGGTAGCCGAGCTCGTCGGTCTCGCCGTAGCTGATGCCGGGTTTGACGCCGCCGCCGGCCATCCAGATGGTGAAGGCGTTCGGGTTGTGGTCGCGGCCGACGAAGGCGTTCGCCGCACCGCCGCCGCGGTTTTCCTGCATCGGGGTGCGGCCGAACTCGCCGCCCCAGACGAGCAGCGTGTCTTCCAACATGCCGCGCTGTTCGAGGTCGGTTAGGAGCGCGCCGATCGGCTGGTCGATGTGCTGGCACTTTTTCACGAAGCCGTCCTTGAGTGATTCCGAGGCGCTGGAGCCGTGGGTGTCCCAGCCCCAGTCGAAGAGTTGGATGAAACGCACGCCATTCTCGGCGAGGCGGCGGGCGAGCAGGCAGTTGTTGGCAAAGGAGGTTTTGCCGGGCTCCGCGCCGTACATTTCGCGGATGTGGGCGGGTTCGTCGTTGATGCTCATCACCTCGGGCACGGACATTTGCATGCGGTAGGCCATTTCATACTGGGCGATGCGGGTGACGGTTTCCGGATCGCCGAACTCTTCGTGGGTGCGGTTGTTGAGGCGGTTGAGGGAATCGAGCGCGGCGCGGCGGATGTCGCGGTTGAGGCCGGGAGGATTGGCGGCGTTGAGCACCGGGTCCGCCCCGGAGCGGCACTGGACGCCCTGATAGACGGATGGCAGGAAACCGTTGGCCCACAGCGCGGCGCCGGCGCGGGGCGAGCGGCCGCCGGAGAGCAGGACCATGTATCCGGGCAGGTTCTGGTTTTCGCTGCCGAGGCCCCAGGTGATCCACGAGCCCATCGACGGGTAGCCGAGGTTCTGGTTGCCGGTATGCATCAGGAGCTTGGCCGGCGCGTGGTTGAATTGGTCGGTCTGCATCGACTTGATGAAGCAGAGCTTGTCGGCATGCGCGTGGAGCGACGGCAGGCGGTCGGAAATCCAGGCGCCGGACTGGCCGTGTTGTTTGAAATCAAACTGCGGGCCTAACAACCGAGGCACGCCCTGGATGAAGGCAAAGCGCTGGCCCTCGAGGTATTCGGCCGGGCAGTCCTTGCCATCGTATTTGGCCAGCATCGGTTTGTAGTCAAACAGCTCCATCTGGCTGGGCGCGCCGGCCATGTGGAGGAAGATGATCCGCTTGGCCTTCGGCGCGAACGACGGGGCGAGCGGCGCGAGCGGGACGGTGGTGTCGCGCTCGCCGTTGGAGCTTCCGGCCCCGAAGAGGTTTTGGCTGGTGAGGCAAAGCGAGCCGAGGCCGAACGCGGCTTCCTTGAGGAAATGGCGGCGGGTGGCAAGCCGGAGCTGCTCTTGCTGGAGGTGTTGTTGGAGGTTCATTTTGTTTTTCCAGATCTGTCTGATTGGCCGGATCTGACAGATCCGGCGGATTTTTGGCTATCTTACCAGGGCTTCATCGAGGTTGAGCAGGACGGAGGCGACGATGGCGAGCGCGGCTTGTTCCGGGGTTTCGGCGAGGTCCTTCATCGTTTCCGGGGCGGCGGTGTATTCGTCGACGAGATGCTGATAGAGCTCGCGCAGTTCCGAACCGCGGTCCGGAGTGATGTCGCGCGAGGCGACGAGGCGGTAGCCGTGGGCGATGCCGGCGGTTAGATCAGCTGCCCCGGCCATGCGTTTGGAAAGGGCGATGGACGCCTCGTGGAACGCCGCGTCGTTGAGCGTGGTGAGCGCCTGGAGCGGAGTGTTGGATACGAGCCGGCGCTTGGATGAGATGTCGCGCGGCGGCACATCGAAGGAACCGAACAGCGGATAGAGCAGGCTGCGCTTGAAGTAAACATAGACCGCGCGGCGGTAGCGTTCCGGATCGCCGGGCGGCGGGGTGTCCCAGGCGTCCTTGACGAAGGGCGTCCAGACACCGGGCGGCAGCGGCGGATAGACGGGCTTGCCGCCGAGTGTGGGGCTGATGAGTCCGGCGGCGGTGAGCGAGTGGTCGCGCATCATCTCGGCGGTGAGGCGTTGGCGCGGGCCGCGGGCGAGCAGGCGGTTGTCGGCATCGCGCTCGACCAGCTCGGCGGGAATGGTCGAGTCCTGGCGGTAGGTGGCGCTGGTGACCATCTCGCGCAACATCGATTTGACGCTCCATTTCATTGCGGTGGAAAAGCGGATGGCGAGGTGGTCCAGCAGCTCGGGATGGGTGGGAGGCACGCCGGCGGAGCCGAAGTCTTCCGGAGTCGGGACGATGCCGACGCCGAAGAGTTCGAGCCAGAGGCGGTTGACGGCGACACGGGCGGTGAGCGGGTTCGCGGGCGAGGCGATCCACTTCGCGAGGTCGAGGCGGGTGGCGCGTTCGCCGGTTTTTTGGAGTGGCGGAAAAAGTTTCGGGGTGCCGGCGTCCTTGATGAACTCGCCCTTGTCGAGCCAGTTGCCACGCAGGAAAACATGGGTGGCGCGCGGGAAGGCCGGGTCGCGTTCGACCATCACCGGGGCGGTGATGGACGGGATTGCCGCGAGTTTCTTGCGAGCCTCTGCGGCCCGCTGTTTGGCGGAGACCACCTCGGTTTGGGCGCGGTGGCCGATCCACTCCTGATGGTCGGTTAGGGAGATGCGGCCGCGTTTGGCAACCATCGGGAAGCTGGCGCCATAGATGAATCCGTTCTTGAGGGTCACGCGCAGTTTGGAGCCCGGAGCCATGGTTAGAGGATCCGCGAGCACGAAGGTGGCATGGCGCGGGCTGAAGATTTTCGAGTAGGTGCCCCACGCGCGGTCATGGCCTTTGATCGAGCGGTTGGGGTCATGCATCGGGTGGGCTTCATCGGCGATGGCTTCGTGCAGCGGCACGGGAGTGGCTTTGCCCGAGGCATCGATGAGCTCCAGCAAAATCTGCCGGATGATGCCTCCCCACTCCGGCGTGTGGGTGGCTTTTTTCTCATCCAGCGGGAGCAGTTCCAGACGCAGTGCGGTCACGGTTTCCAAATCGGTGGGAAACGTGAGCAGGTATTCGGCTCCGGCGGCGACGTTCGGGTCGGCGCGGAATTCCTGGACGCCGTCGTGCTCGACGATGCTGAGGATCGCCTTCTTCGCCTCGGCGGTGATGCCGCGCGCGGGCTGCCAGCGGGTGGCGGTGTCGATTTTCGCGCGGGTGGCGTGAAGGGATTTTTCCGCTTCGAGGATTTGTTGCTGAAGGGCGTTGGCCTCGGCGTAGCGGGACTTGTCCAAGGGCACGTCGAGCTTGGGCAGATCCTCGATCAAATCGGCATCGGCGGATTGGTTGAAGAACTCCATGAATTGATAGAACTCCTCGTGCTGGATCGGGTCGTACGGGTGCGAATGGCATTGCACGCAGCCAAAGCTGATGCCCATCCAGGCTTCCCAAGTGGTGCTCATGCGGTCGATGACGGCGGTGACGCGGAATTCCTCGTCATCGGTGCCGCCTTCGCTGTTGACCTGGGTGAGGCGGCTGAAAGTGGTGGCGATTTTCTGGTCGAGGGTGGCGGCGGGGATGAGGTCGCCGGCGATTTGTTCGATGGTGAATTGGTCGAAGGGCAGGTCGCGGTTGAAGGCGTCGATGAGCCAATCGCGGTATTTCCAAACCTCGCGGCGGGCATCGTCGGCGTAGCCCGCGCTGTCGGCGTAGCGGGCGAGGTCCAACCAGACGGAGGCCCAGCGCTCGCCGAAATGCGGGGAGGCCAGCAGGCGGTCGGTTTCCTTTTCGATGGCGGTTTGGAGGTTGGCGGAAGCGGCCTGTTGGAAAGCGTCGAGCTCGGCGATGGTGGGCGGGAGGCCGATGAGATCGAACGACGCGCGGCGCAACCACTGCGCCGGATCGGCGGCGGGCGAGGGCTGGAGTTTCTCGGCATCGAGGCGGCCGAGGATGAAATGATCGAGGTCGCGGACCGGCCAATCCGTTTCGCTAACAGTCGGGAGCGGGTGGTTGATAGGAGCGACGAACGACCAATGCTCGCCCCATTGCGCGCCTTCGGTGATCCACTGGCGGAGGGTGTCGATCTGATATTGGCTGAGCGGCGGGCCGTGTTCGGGCTTCGGCATGATGTCGTCCGGATCCTTGGAGGTGATGCGGGCGATCATTTCCGAAGCATCGGGCTTGCCGGGGACGATCACGAATTTGCCGGACTCGCCCTTGCCGAGGGCCTTGTCCCGATAGATGAACGAAACCTCGCCGGCCTCCTTGACGCCGCCGTGGCAGGCGGTGCAGTTGGCGTTGAGGATGGGGCGGATATCGCGCGCGAAATCGAGGCCGGCCTGGAGCGGGACGGTCAGGAACAGGAGCGCCAGCGCGATGCCGCCCCCCTTGAGGAGTTCGCGGCGGTGCAGATGCCAGGATTGGTGTTTCATCGCTCGTGGTTGGGCAGGGTTTCAGTTTCGAGAAAAAGCGGGCTTCGGCAAACGGAGACAATCATGTCCCGCATGCCGAGTCCGTCCATTTTCAAATAATTCAAAAGACTCTCCACGGCGAAGCGGTCGCGGTAGGTCGGTTCCCGGCCAAGGCCGTAGGTGAGCAGCCGCCGCAGGAGGTTCGCGGCGACGTCCTCCTTGCGATCCTTCAGGAGACAGGCTTTCACAGCCTCCATGCTGGAAGCGTGCTCCGCGGACTCGCCGACGAAGCCGACGGTTTCCTCCAACATGTGATCCCGGATCGTGGGACGGTAGAGCTCCTCCGTGCCCGCCCTTTCGCCGAGCGGGACGTAGCAGAGGAAACGCGGGAAAAGGTCCCGGTTGATCGGCAGCGTCCTCATTTTGCCGAGGCTCAGCCACTGCAGGGTGAAATTCCTCACAAAGCCAGTGGAACGCGCGTCCGCCAGCAACCGCCCGGCCTGCTGGCCGATAACGGGGGGATCGTCGAGTCTCCCCTCCGCCGCGAGTTGCAACAGCCCGTCGATCTCCGCGGCGAGCCCGGCCGGGGACGGCATCAGAAGCAGGGATAACAGAACGCGGGCTGGAAAAGTCATGATCGCATGAAGGCTTCATCGCTCCGCCGCGCCCCAGAGCCCGCCTAGCAGCTCAAACATTTCGGGGTCGTGTTTCTTGAGCTCCTCGCTGGTGAACGGGAAAAAATCGTTGCGGCAGAAAAATGCTTCGGTGGCTTCGGCGAAGAATTCGGCCGGATTGGTGAGCGCGTAGGCGCGGTCGATGCGCTTGTTGCCTTGGGCGTCCACCCGCTCGACCTGCTCGTAGGTGCCGGCCGCTTTGGCTTGGTCGTAGGCGGCTTTGATTCGGGGATTGTCGTAACCTTCCGGCAGAAAGCGGTCGTGATAGGCATGGGCGAGTTCGTGCAATGCGAAGTTGGGCATGCGTCGGGTATCCTCTTCGAAAACGCGGATGTTGGTGAACTCCACGCCCTTGGCCATGACCGGATCGCGACCGTTAGACGCCAGCCACGCCGCGCCGGGGTGATACTCGGCGGAGGGGCGGATTGCGGGATATTCCGGCGAAAAATACAGCGGCACTTTCCGCAACTCGGCGACGGCGGCCCTGGGGACCACACGGATGATTTCCTGGAGCTGCCCCTCTAGCAGCCCAATGGCCTTCTCCGTCGCCTCGCCTTCTTTTTTCATGAGATCATGGTGAACGTGAACCGCCCAGCCTTCGATCCGGCGCGTCCCGCGCGTGCGGTCGCCATTCGCGGCATGGTTGCGGGCCTGCGCCCGGGCCTTGATTCCGGCCTTGGCATCGTGCAGGCGCTCCGGCCAGGCAAAGGCGGGTGCCTGCGCCGGATCATAGCCGGCCATGTGACCGCTGAGACGGGTGGTAGGCTTGCTGTATTTCAGTTCGGTATCACCAAAGACTTCGCGGCACAGCGCGGCGAGGCCGGGATCGTATTCGATCAACTGCGAGCGCAGATGCACATGATTATGATCGTGGTCATTGACGCGGTTGTCATCGAACCACGACTGCACGCCTTCGGCGAAATATTCGCGGTCATTGACCGCCGCATACTTGCCTTTCCATAAGCCCGCTTTCATCGCGGCGGCATAGGTTTTTTTGAGCCGTGAGTCGAAGGTCGGGTCCACATTCAACAGGCCGCGCAGATGGATGTTATGGGCGAACTCGTGGATCAGGATGCATTCCTTTTCATAAGGATCGCCGGGATAGGCCAGGACGTTTTCCTCGGCGACCGTGCACAGCGGATCGGTCTCGCTGCCGCCAAGCCCGCGCGCCCGCGCATCCCAAAAATCGCGGGCGGACATTCCTGGAAACTCGTCCACTGTCCCTTCCGCCATGCGCGCGAACTCGGGCAGGTCGGTGGTGTATTCGTCGTGGGCCATGATGCACATGCGCGCGCCGCTTCGGATCATCGCGGCGCGCACGTCCGGGCGTTTCGCCAGCATCATGTCCACCAGAAACGCGGCCTCCTTGAGCGCATAGGGATTCACTTTCGCGGAGGCGACGATGGGAAAACCGCCGGCGCTGAAGTGCTGGGTGTAAAAGGCGGGCACGCCGTCACGCCCTTGCGGATCGAAACGGACCGCCTGCACCGGGACCTCGCTGGTGACCGTGATGGACGACTTGTCGGTGCGGCCGATGATTTCAAAACGATGCCCCGGGGAAGTGGTGAAAAGCGTGTCCTTCCCGGGTCCGACGGAACCGTTAGAGACCCGCCCGGTCCCGGATTTGAGCCAGAAAATATCGAGGGTTTGATCGCTGCCGTTGATGATCTGCATTCTCGGCCGCGGGCTGGCCGCCGCCGGGCTCTCGGCCGCACCGGTGACGGGCATCACGGTGAAGATTCCCGCGAGGCACGCGAGAAACAAAATGGGACCGAGTAGCGTGAGGTATCGTTTTTTCATCAACAGGAATGCGGGGCCAAGGTTAGGGATTTACCCGCGGGCGTGGCGAATGGGCAATGCGGCTGGCCGGCAGTCTTCATCTCCGGCCGCCGGCACCCGCGTGCTTACCGGCGGATCGCCCCGATTATTTCAGCCGCATGCTTAAAAAAGACGCGCATTCGCGCCACGGGCGCTCCCTTCATCGGGCAGTCGGGCGGGCGGGATGTTGAACCGGGAATCGGTGAAATAATGTGCCCATGGACATCGGTCAGGCGCTGGTCGCGGCCTCGGGAGCGGAGGATCTGTCCATTCGCCAGATGGCGACAACTCCAGATCAGCAGGTAGTCCGCCGTGGCGAGAGTGGCCACCGCGAGCTGCACGGCATCCACCTTGGCGGCGGGTGGCAAGGATCCGGTGGCGATAAAACGAACCGCCAATTCCGCGGCCGCCGGACTCGTGGGAGGAGTCGCCAAACCCGCCAGCACCTCCAGCCGGGGCTGCGCCTGCCGGGGGGGGCCTCGCGCACCCTCCATCAGGGTTTCATCGGAGGTGACACAAGCAAACGCCGCACGCCGTAGTCGCCAACGCGAGCAGCGCGCTTTCCAGCCACAGGACGTGGGATTTTGTCAGGTGGTCATCCTTGCTGGAGAACAAAAGAAGCTCCGTAACCTCGAAACCGAAAGACGCCGGGTGACCCTGCACCCGCTTCGCCACCGACCAAATAGACCCCGGGGTTTTCAAACTCTGGCCATGCCCCTGTCACCAATTCCTTGATGCGGCTCACCGGCACGCCCACCGCTTGGCCGGTCCAGTTGCCGAGTTCGTCATGGATCGTGATCGGATGCTGTTGCTCCACCACCAGCCCTGCCTTCGCCAGTCGGTGCGCCAGAGCATTCTCGCAAACTTTCTCTAATTGCCCGTGGGCATGATAGACATGGATGTCATGGAGCGTTTTGCCTTCGGGCAGCCCCGATTCCGCGAGTAGCCGCGCCGTGGAGGTGGAGCAGGCGATGGCTTGCGGGCCTGCTGGAAAAGCGTTCCGCCGCCCCGGCGCCATTCATCTGCTGGTGCCGGGTGGCGGGGGATGATGGCTTGGGCTTAGGGCTCACACGGCCTGGACTACCGGATTACCAGGCTTTGAGACTCAGTCCGACTTGGCCGAAGAATCCGCTTTCCATGTCTTCATCGACGGTTTGGTTGTCGCCATTTTGATCGGAATATTCGATGCCGTTGAAAACGGTGATACCCGCGCCGGCGTTGAGCCAGAGTTTTCCGGTTAGCCTGCGCGCGGCATAGGCTCCGAGTTGATAGGAGGTGAGGTCGATGGACTTGGAGTCGCCGTTGTCATCGGTGATGTTCCAAACTCCGCCGCCGGGAAGGCCGCGCAGGCTGAAGTTCCAATCCTCGCCGGGCGAGTAGGAGATCACGGGCATCGGGCCATACAGTCCGATGCGGAGTTGTTCGTTGACCACCCAGTCGAAGTTGATGCCCGGGCAGAACCAGGCATCGCCGTTGAGGTTGAGCACGGCACCGCCGGCGGCCACGGTGAAACTCTCGCTGTAGCGATAGCCCGCACCCACGGCGATGTCGAAAGTGAGATCGTCGGTATTGATATGTTGGAAATCGCTGGCGAGTTCGGCCCGCGTCCAGCCGCCGTAAAACCACGGGGAACCTTTGTTGAGTTTCACCGCCGCCAGATGCAGCGACGCCGAATGAAGATCCTCATCGCCGATCGGGAACGCGGGGTTTGTGCCGTCGAAATCCAAACTCGTCAGGCCATATTGCACGAGAGGAATCAGCATGAGGTCTCCCGCCACGGTGATCGGGCGTGAAAGTATGGAGATGAAATCAAACTCGGTGATGGTCAGGTTGCCATTGATATCATCGAAGTCCACTCCGTCGGAGTAGGTGAAAAACCCCAGCGAGACGTCAACATTGGGAAGTTTGGTTTCTTCGGCAGCAACCGACTGCGTGACTGTGGGTTCTCCTGCGGAGATTGCGGCAAGGCAGCCCAGCCAGGTGGCGACGGTAAGTTTATAAGACATGGGCAAGTGTTGGATTCATGGGGTTTCTTACAAGGATATTATCGGAATATTCATTCGTCCGGAGCAGGTCAGCCTAACACCACCGTCAGCAGGTCGCCGGCGCCGGTCAGTTGCTGTTTGAGTTCGTCCATGCGGACCCGGGCGGCTCCGATGCGGTAGGGATTGCCTTCGCGAATGAATTTCAATGGCGTGCCGTTGAGGTCGGTGGAAACCGGTCCGCACCCGGTTTTTCCAATGCGGTAAAGCACTTCGAGCGGGTGACCGGCGAGCTGCAGGCACACCCGCAGACCATCCAGTTCCGGAGGCATGACCGGGTCCACGACCAGCGCGGATTTCTCCAATCGCAGTCCGAGGAAACACTGCATGATCAGGCGCGTGCCGATGCCCGCACCGCTGGAATAAACCCGCCACCCGCCTTCCAGCGCGACCTCGCCTTTGTTCACTTTATCGTAATCACTGAAGGCTTCGTAGCGGTCGGCGAAGGCCGCGTCGGAGCTCGAATAATAACAGTTCGCCTGGCGCGGTGCGGCGGAGGGAACGAGTTCGCGGATGGCGATCGGGTTGAGCTGGCCAAGGGTGCGGAAGAAACCGTCCGCATCGCCGAAGCGGGCGAGCGCCTCGCAATAACGCAGATGGGCATGCATATACATGATGCCGATTTCCCGGCCGAAGTAGGTGGCGCTCTCGGCCCGCTGGAAATTGGTCTGCAAGCCGCCCTGATAGGCCATCGGCCGGTCAAACAGGCGCGCGCCGTCCGGCCCTAGCAGGTGCTGGCGGATGATGGCGAGGTGGGCCGCCGCCTGCTGCGGGCTGAACATGTCATTGATGATGGCGTGGATCATCGGCAGCAGGCTGTAGGACAAACCGGTGGTGCCGTCGCGGGGATGGAGCAGGTGGTCGGTTTTCCCGGCTTCGTGGAAATAGACGAGGCCGGCGAGGACATCGTCCACGATGAGCACGCGCTGGAATTCTTCGAGAATCCGGGCGGCCATCTCCTCGAACTCGGCGGCGCGGTCCGGGTTGCCAAGATGCTTGAAGGCGGCGGCGAGGGCGATGTAGGTCTGATAGTTGAGCGTCACCGTCCAGGAACTGCAAAGCCGCTCGCGCATGTCCGGCTTGGCGGGCTGGAGCGAATCGTTCCAATCGCCATGGCCGTAAGCGGCGAGGCGGGTGCCTTCGATCACCCGGCGGCGGATCAGACCGAGCGCACGTTCGACATGCTGCCAGAGGGTGGCTTTTTCCGCCGCGGCATCCCCGTCCGGATGGAAATAGGGGAGGGATTCATCAAGCAGGGAGGCGTCGCCGGTGGCGGTTAGATACTGGGCGAGGGCGAGCAGCGGCCAATAAACAATGTCACCATGCGAGTCGCCCGGGCGGATGTTGCGTTCGCGTTCGAAAAACATGAACCACTGCGGCCAGTCGCCGTCGGCGTTCTGCTGGCGGAAGACCCGGCACAACAGATCGCGCAGCGGCTCGAAGCGGCCGAGCGCTGACAAAAGTTCGACCGGCCCCTGGCAGACATCGCGGGTGCCCCAGCCGCCGCCGGAGTATTGTTCGAGGCCGCGCGGGGAGAGGTAATGGACGAGCGCGTTGTGGATGAACCACGGGAAAATCTCGCCGGCGCGCTCCGCCGCTGCCGCCAGAGGGCTGGCCTCGGGCGCGGTGATTTTCAGGCCGGAGGCGATGGATTCCCAGAAGTTTCCGGTTAGTCGGGCGGCCTCATCGACCAGCCGTCCGCGCAGGATCATTCCGGCGCTGGTGCCTGGCGCGGTGACGAAGCAGAGGAACGGCTGCTGGCGCGAAACCCCGTCGGAGAACAGCCATTCGTCGCCGCCGATGCTCTCGATCCCGGTGCCCTCCGCCGGACCGACGAGGAAGCCGCCGTCCGGGAAACGCCGGCCCACGTCGCTGTCAGGGATCGCGCGGACGAACGCCGTTTCCCCATCCAACTGATAGTTGACCGGCACGGAGGAGCTGCCGTCATCGCCGTTGATGGCAACGTGGTGGGAAACCAGGAACCTGACTGGATCGCCTTTGAGAACGGTCAAGGACAGGCCGAGCTCATGGCTGTCGTCCGGAGCGGAGGAGACCACTTCGATCAGCCCGCCCGCGTGTTTGTAAATCCAGCGGCAGGAATCGGGCCTCATTTCAAACGCCGACGGCAACGCCAACAATTTCCAAACGCCATCGACTTCCACGAACACCCGCTGGCCGTGGCTGCGGAACAGCCCGAGATAGCTGTGAGAGGTGGATAGGAAGCGGTTGATGCTGACATGGCCCTGGGTGACCATCGAATGGAAGACGCCGTTCATCCACGCGGTGGAGGTCAGCGCGGCTTCGTCGGGGACCATGGAGCTGCCGGAACGGAGGATGTGGCCGTGGGGGCGGAGCACCTTGAGTTCCTTGCGCCGGAGCACCACGTGGCTCTGATCGATGGTGAAAAACGACTCAAGATCGGCATCTTGAAATTCCGCATGGCGCCGGGTTTCGGCGAAAAAACCGCGGATTTCCGCCGCATCCAGATCGGCGGTCTCCAACATTCCGGCCATGGTGAAAAGGCTCGCCGCGGGGCGCGCACCGGTGATTTCCTCCGGCCACGGTGGACAGACCGCTTCCGGCAGAGCCAGCGCGGCATCGATCCAACCGGCGTCTTCCGCGGAAGTGGCGTCCGGTTTGTCCGCCTCGAACCCGCCGAAAAACCCGCGTTGCGATTTCGCGCCGGGTGCGAGCACGACCGGCTCGTCCTGGATGGCGACCAGCGAGTGCTCGTGCTGCAAGCGCTTTGCCGGAAGTCCGGATGCAAGGGCGGCCGGTTCGCCGCCGGCACGGGTGGCGAGACCATGAAACTGCAGCGCGTCCGAGGAATAGCTAACCGCCCTGCCGAGCGAGCCGATCACCGTCCACGGGCAGCGCCCGCCCATCGCCTGGTTCTGCCGCGAGGCGACGGCCACGCCCTTCGCCGCATGTGCGATCGGCGTATGGTCCACGTATTGGCTGACATAGAATTCGTTGAGCCGCATCGCGCCATAGTGGGCGATGCCGATGTCCTGGGTGTGGATCAAATCGCAGGTGACCGCTTCATCGCCGGTGTTTTCGAGTTCCACATGCCAGAACCATGCCTTGGCCGACTCCGCCAGCACCAGCCGCAGCCGGAAAACCAGATCGCCCCACGAACCGCAGGCGACCATGCCGCGGCCGCTGGTCTGATAGACAGCGGGACTGTCCGGCCCCAGCAGCGGGATAGACTCCACCGTCTTTCCGAGACGGCGCAGATGGATGTTAGCAGGACCGCCTTCGGCTTCGTTGCCGAGAAACACATTCAGCATGATGTCGCCGCAGTCCATCCGCCGGACCGAGCCGTTGGCATTCAGTTCGACGCTCATCCCGGACGGGCTGGCGGCGCGGAAAGGGAGAACGACAGGCGGCGGGCTGTGGGGTTTCATGGTCGGATGATGGATGGTTCCGGGAACGTTTTCAGAATCGATTCCGCGGGCGCTGCTTGTCGAGCAAGCGTTTTGAAGCAACCCGCCTGGCCCGTTGCTCCGCGTCGCGGGGTTCAAGACGCGGGCACGTCGAAAACAAGGCGGTAGAGCAGGAACTGGCGTTTGCCCTGGATTTCCTGGGCGGTGAAATTTGCAAAATCCTGATCGTCGGCGGTAGTCGCCCGGCCGGCATCGTAGTTCGAATCGAACGACTGGATGCTGCGCACGGACTGGGCCCGCGAGCGTTGGCGAGGCCGGTCAGCGTGCCCCATGCGCCGCAAGTGGCGGCGAGGAGGAATTTGATGAATTTCGCGTTCATGGTGGTGGGTTTGCTGAATCAGCCAAGCACCGGTTCATGAACGCCCGTTCGGGGATTCGATGACAAAATGGTCATTTTTCGCCGGACAGTTTGCCAACGGCGATCGCGCTGCTTGAATGACCGGGCGGATTGCGGCATTCCCTTACAAACCCCCAGCACCCCCATGACCACCCACACCGCAGCGCTCACCGAGGCCCAGGCGCGAATTCTCCGCGAGGTGTTGGAGAGGCAGGGTTACGATTTTGAGACGAAGCCTTACGCGTTGTTCGCCGCCCGCAAGGGGAAGCTCAACGTGACGGTTTACGAAAAAGGCCCGAAAGTGCTGATCCAGGGCAAGGATACGGAGGATTTCATCCGCTTCACGTTGGAACCGGAGGTGCTCGGCGAGGCGCGTCTGGGTTACGAGGAAGTGCTGGAGCCGGACCGCTTTGAACCGCATTTCGGGATCGATGAAAGTGGCAAGGGGGATTATTTCGGTCCGCTCGTCATCGCCGGTGCCTACACCGACGCCGCGATCGCGCGGCGGTTGATCGACGCCGGCATCATGGACTCGAAGCGGGTCACCAGCGCCGCCCGCATCCGTGCGCTCGCGGCGGCGATCCGCGCGACTCCCGGTTGCATCACCAAGGTCATCGCCATCGGGCCGGCACGCTACAACAGCATGTTCGGCTCGTTCCAAAACCTGAACCGGCTGCTCGCTTGGGGGCACGCCCGGGTGATCGAGGAGCTGGTCGCCGCCCGCCCGGACTGCCCGCGCACGCTCAGCGACCAATTCGCCCGGCCCGAGATTCTGCAACGCGCGCTCAAGGAAAAAGGCCTCACGATCCAGCTCGAGCAACGCACCAAGGGCGAGTCCGACACCGCCGTCGCCGCCGCCTCCATCATCGCCCGCGAGCGCTTCATCGACTGGATGGACAAGGCCTCCGCCGCCAGCGGGATGAAACTTCCGCTCGGCGCCTCCGCCGCGGTGGTCGAAGCCGGGCAGGCGCTGGTGGCCCGCGATGGCGCCGAGTCGCTGGCGAAACTGGCGAAGCTGCATTTCCGCACCACCCACGCCGTGCTCGGCACCGCGCCCCCGGACGGCGATTGACCTAACAGCAGGCTGATTCCCCTCAAATCACCGACTCATTGATGATTAGTCGGCTGCATTTGGGAAGTTTCTTCACCCAATCCGACGTTTCTTCGGCCACTGGCACGGAATTCGCATCCCCCGCTGAGATTTTTGGCGGGACAAAACCCTGGTATCTGTTGTACCTTGCCGCCGTATTCCAAACGTCTCAATCCCTCCCAACTCCATGTCCACCATCACCAAACGCGAACTTGTCATTAAAATCACCGACCAACTCGGATCCAAGGGTCTGGAAATCACCCAGCAGGATGTGCTCGAAGTCGTGCAAACCCTGATCGATGAGATCACCGATTCCCTCGCCCACGGCGACACCGTGGTGATGCGCAATTTCGGGGCCTTCCAAGTGCGCGAAATGAAAGCCAAAATCGGCCGCAATCCCAAAGATCCCGCCAAGGACGTGCCGATCCCGGCGCGTGCGGCGGTGAAATTCAAGCCCGGCAAGGAAATGAAAGACAAGGTGGCCACCACCTTGCACGTCATTCGCGAGCGCAACTGACCGCTGTGATTTCCCTTTGGAAACTCCCGGTTTTCCGCCGCAGTCTGGTCTGCGGCGGAATTTTGTTCGCCCTGAATTGCTGCGCGCGGCCGGGTGGTTACGACGGCTACATGACGCGCTCCTACACGGTGCGCGGGCAGAGTTACCAGCCCATGAGCGTCGGTCAGGCGCTCGACTACGAGGCGACCGGTGTCTGTTCCTGGTATAACGAATCCAAATTTCTCGGCCTGAAACGCGGCACGACGTCGCTGGGCGAAAAGGTGATGCCGTGGCATCTCACCGGAGCCCACAAAACCCTGCCGTTGCCCTGCCTCGTCAAGGTCACCAACGTGGAAACCGGCGACTCGCTCAAGGTCCGGCTCAACGACCGCGGCCCGTTTATCGGGAACCGTATCCTCGACGTGACGCCGCGCGCCGCCAAAAAACTCGGCTTCCACGGCGAGGGGCTGGCCACCGTCCGCGTCGAGGTGATTTCCGTCGGCGACGGCTCTTACAAACGCAAGAAGCGCCGCTGGCTGTTTTTCTAGGCGTTTCCGGACTTGAACAACCCGGAGCTCCCCCCGCAGACTCCACCCGCTCCCGGGAGCGCCTCCATCATGTCCCATTCTCAAGAAATCCGCGTTTTCGCCCCTGCCACCGTGGCGAACGTCGCCTGCGGTTACGACGTCCTTGGTTTCGCCATCGACTCCCCCGGTGATGAAATCGTCGTCCGCCACTGCGA
>JBIPMR010000153.1:0-7115 GCA_044369025.1 Luteolibacter sp. | reverse complement strand
TGACCTGTTGAAATTCGAACAGGTCGGCGGTTACGCCATCCAGCCATTTTGGAGTGACGGGCACTCGACCGGGATCTTCAGCTACGCCTATCTGCAAAAACTCGCTTCCCTTCCACACGGTTAGAGCCCGCCCGGCGAAAAATGGTTTCCGCCCATCAGGTTCTGGCGACGCTGCCGCTGCTCGCCCCCAAGGAGGTGGAGGCACTCGCGGCGGCTGGATTTCTAACGCCAGCCCGGGTTTTGGATCACTTGCCGAAGCGCTATGAGGACCGGAGGCGATTCGATGCTTTTCCCAACCAGGCGACGCCGGCCGCGGTTTGCCTGCGGGGTGGTGTGATTGATGCATCACTCCGCCATTTCGGGCCGGGGCGGCGGTTTTACGAAGCGATCGTGATGGACGGCTCCGGCGGCGTGTTCGGCTCGGGCAAGGTGACCTGCCGCTGGTTCAACATGCCATTCATTCAGAAGCTGGTGGCCACCGGACAGGACCTGATCGTTTACGGCAAGGTCAAGGACGTGAACGGACGGCTGGTCATCGACCACCCGGAGTTTGAAATTCTGCGGGAAGGAGATGATGAAACGTCGATCCATGTGGAGCGGATCGTCCCGATTTACAAAAACCTCCCGGGTCTGGCCCAGCGGCGGCTCAGGGAAATCATTCATCTGTTATTGCTGCAAACCGACCTGCAGACCCTGGTTCATCCTTACGATGTGGAGCCGTCGCTGCCTCGGGCGGAGGCTTTGAAGAACGTGCATTTTCCGGATTCCATGGAAGCCGCGCAGGCCGCCCGCCGCCGGTTTGCGCTGGAGGAGTTTTTCGCACTTCAGCTCAATGTGGTCTGGCGCAGGTGCCGCCATGGCGAGCAGAACGGCCGCGTGCTGGGGAAGCGCGCCACTTCCCTCAAACGGTTTTATGAAAGCCTGCCATTTGATCTGACCGGCGCGCAGAAGCGCTCGATCAAGGAAATCGCCGCCGACATGCGTTCCACCCGCCCGATGAACCGACTGCTGCAAGGGGACGTGGGCTCGGGGAAAACCTTTGTGGCGATGGCGGCGATGTTGCTTGCGATTGATTCGGACACCCAGGCCGCGTTGATGGCACCCACGCAAATTCTAGCTGAGCAGCACTATCTGACATTCTGCCGCTGGCTCGAACCGCTTGGCATCCGGATTGCCCTGCGCACCGGAAATCGGGGTGAAGAAAACCATGGCCAAACTGATGGGGATGCGCAAATCATCATTGGCACCCACGCACTGCTCTACGATTCCGTTTCCTTCAAAGACCTCGGTCTGATCGTCATCGACGAGCAACACAAGTTCGGCGTGGCGCAGCGGGCCTCGCTCATCCGCCAGGGAACCATGCCGGACGTGCTCGTCATGACCGCCACGCCGATTCCACGGACTCTGACCATGACCGTCTACGGCGATCTGGATGTCTCCCTGCTCGACGAAAAACCGGCGGGACGCGCCAGGATCACCACCGCGCTGCGGACTTCGGCCAAACAGTCCGACGTGACCAAGTTTGTCAAAGAGCAGCTCGGCCAGGGGCGGCAGGCCTATCTCGTCTATCCGCTGGTCGAGGAAAGCGAAACCCTCAAGGTGGAGTCGGCCACCGAAGCCTTCGGAAAATGGAAAAAGCGCCTGTCTCCGCACGAGGTGGGCATGATCCACGGGAAACTCAAACCCGAGGAAAAGGAACAGGTGATGCGGCGTTTCCGTGAGGGCTGCATCGGCGCATTGGTTTCCACCACCGTCATCGAGGTCGGCGTGGATGTGCCCAACGCCAGCGTGATGATTCTTCATCACGCCGAGCGCTTCGGGCTCGCCCAGCTCCACCAACTCCGCGGCCGCATCGGCCGCGGCGGGCACAAAGGTTACTGCATCCTTCTAACTGACGGCAGGAGCCTGGAGTCCATGGAAAAACTCAAGGTTCTCGAGCAGACCTCCGACGGCTTTGAAATCGCCGAAGCCGATCTCCGTCTGCGCGGGCCGGGGGACGTCATGGGGACCGTGCAAAGCGGCCTGTCCAATCTCCGCTTCATCGATTTCCTGGCGGACACCGCGCTGCTGATGGCGGCCCGCACCCTTGCGGAGAAGGTTTTGAACGAGGATCCACGGTTGGATGGCGACCACCACCTGCTGCGTCCGATGATCCAGGATCTTGCGGAGGCCGGTGAGCTGCCCAGCACCGCGTGATCGATCAGCGTCCAACAATCCGATAGACCGGGCCGGTGTGGTCGATGATGTAGAGATTTCCCGTGTGGTCTTCCGCGAAGGAGGCGATCAAGTGGATCCGGCCCCCGCTGGGCTGCAAGGCCTGGGTGTGGTCTTTGAAATCGGCCGCCTTGCCACCCTTCAGCACGAATGACCAGATCCTTGGATTCTGATAGTCCGCAAACACATAGCGGCCCTGCAACTCCTTGACCGGGCCGCGGTAAACGTAACCACCGGTCACCGACAATCCCTGGCCATCGGAATTTCCGTGTGGGTAAACATACACGGGTTCGACCACCCCTTTGGGTTTGGCTCCACCCACCTTTTTCGCGGGCGTGGCGACCGATCCTTCGCGAAGCCGCCATCCATAATTGGCACCGGCTCCCTCGCCCTTGCGCATGAAATTCACCTCCTCCCAGTGGTTCTGGCCGACGTCGCCGATCCAGAAATCCCCGGTCGTGCGGTCGAACGAGCAGCGCCATGGATTCCTCAAACCGTAAGCCCAGATTTCAGGTTTGGCATTTTCCCTGCCGACGAACGGATTGTCCCCGGGGACCTGATAGCCGGTTGCCGGTGATACATCGAGGCGCAGTATTTTTCCCAGAAGCTCGTTAAGGTTCTGGGCCCGGTTGTCGGGGTCGTTGCCGGATCCACCATCGCCCGTTCCGATGTAAAGCATGCCGTCCGGTCCGAAATCCAGCCAGCCGCCGTTGTGATTGCGGTGGGGCTGGGAAAACCGCAGGAGCACCTCCTCCGATTTTGCCGGGGTGGTGCGTCGATCGGCCGAGGTGAACCGGGCAATCCGGGTCTGCTGCTTCTTGTCGGTGAAATTCACATAAAATCGCCCGCTCGTCGCGAAGTCCGGGGCGAACGCCATTCCTAACAATCCTTCCTCGTTGGCTTTGCGGCTCACCTCCCCGCGGATATCGAGGAAAGGCTCGCTGGCGCGCCCGCCGGTTTGTTCATCGACGATCCACACGCGTCCCGCCTGCTCCATCACCCACAGCCTGCCGGTCGTTCCTTGGGGAGCGCCGGCCCAGACCGGGCGCTCGAATCCCTTGGCCACCAGCTCGACGCCGATTTCGGCATGGCTGCCGACGCTCATCACCAACCACCAACCTAACCATGAAAATTTGGAAATCATGAGGTGAAGATGGCGTCGGGTTTGATGCTGGCAACCCGGATCCGTGCCTCCGGGAAATGAAGCAATCGTGTCAGCCTCAGGCGGATTTTTCGTCGCTGCCCGTGAAGCGGTAGATGGCAGCCCCGATGACGGCTCCGATGACGGGAGCGATCCAGAACAGCCAGAGCTGTTGCAAGGCAAGACCCCCTTGAAACAAGGCCGCACCGGTGCTGCGCGCAGGGTTTACCGAGGTGTTGGTGACCGGGATGCTGATCAGGTGGATGAGGGTGAGGGCAAGACCGATGGCCACCGGCGCAAGTCCTTTGGGCGCGCGGCCGTCGGTGGCCCCCAGAATCACGATCAGGAAAAAGGCGGTCATCACCACTTCCGTCACCAGTGCCGCGACCAGAGTGTATTTGCCCGGCGAGAGTTCGCCGAATCCATTGGCTGCAAATCCGGCGGATGCGTCGAAGCCGGCCTTGCCGCTCGCGATCAGGTAAAGCACTCCGGCACCGGCAACCCCGCCGAGAACCTGGGCGATGATGTAGGGCGGCAATTCTTGGGTTTGAAACCTGCCGCCGGCCCACAAGCCGACCGACACCGCCGGATTCAAATGGCAGCCGGAGATGTGGCCGATCGAAAACGCCATGGTTAGAACGGTGAGGCCGAATGCCAGGGAAACCCCGAGCAGGCCGATTCCAACGTCAGGAAAGGCGGCAGCCAACACGGCGCTGCCGCAACCACCCAAAACCAGCCAGAATGTCCCGATAAACTCCGCGATGTATTTTTTCATCTGTTGTCGAATTTTAGTGTGACCCGGTTCTTCCGAGGCGCTCATGCACCCTCGGAAACCGGACGAGCTACTAGACAAAAACCGGCTAGATTGAAATCAAAAACTGCGATGGCACCCCGCCGCAAGGTTCCACGGCACTGAGCTTCAGGAAAATGAGAAGGTGCGGTCAAACGCCGGGCGGGTGCCGAAATGATCAGGATTTGAGGAATTTTCAGACCCGTCTTGCCATGGCGGGTCGGCGGCGTATCGTCACGGGCGAGTCCGTCATGACGCCGTTTTTGAGGAAAATACTGGGGATGAACTGGGTGCTCGTGCTGGTGATGTACGGGCTCCTGATCTTCGGCGTTTTCATGATCGAGAGCGCGGCGAGGCATCTCTCGGTTTCCAAAGAGATTCTCGATCGTTTCGGCACGGCCGGGGACTACTATGCGAACTCCCAGAAAACCTGGATCGTGATCGGCAGCGTGGTGTATTTCACGATGGCTTTGATCGACTACCGGTGGATCCGCTGGCTGGGAATTCCATTCTATCTGGCGAGCATCGGCCTGATGGTTCTGGCGATGACGCAGGACGACAAAGTCCACCGCCTGACCTTCGGCGGTTTCAGTTTCCAGCCCGCGCAGTTGGGGATCGCATCGGGGATTCTGCTCATCGCGTGGTTGATGCAGGATTTGCCCAAGCTGCATCGGTGGTTCGGCGTGCCCTTTGTCAGGATCGGAATCATCGGGGTGCTGGCGGTGGTGCCGTTTGTCATCGTGATGAAAATGGGCGACATGGGATCCGCGTTGGTGTGGATTCCGGTGGCGATCGTCGCGCTGTTGATCGGCGGGATTCCCTTCCGTTATCTGTCGTGCATGGCCTTGATCGGCGCCGGTTGCATACCGTTGTTATATTTCGTGGCGCTCCCGCTGGTCTCGGAGCGGGGCCCCGAGCGGATCGATGTCTGGCTGCGGATGATGCAGAACAAGGAAGTGGACATCGCCGGGCCGGGCTATGCGCCGCATAATGTTTCGATGGCGGTGGGCAAAGCCGGATGGAAGGGCGTGGGGTGGAATGCCACGGCCGAGCGCGGCTCGCTGCATGACAAACGCTTCATTCCGGTGGATACGGCGCACAACGACTATATTTTCGCGGTGATCGCGGAAGAGCTCGGCTTCCGCGGGAGCCTCTTGTTGCTCACCGCCTTCGCGCTGCTGCTGATCCAGGCATTGTTCATCGCGTTTTACAGCCGGGATGTGTCAGGGCGGCTGTTAGTCTGTTTGGTGGTGGCCTTGTTTTTCGCCCACGTTTTCGAGAGCATCGGCATGTGCGTGTTGATCATGCCGATCACCGGGATTCCGATGCCGCTCATCAGCTACTCGGGCACCTTCGTGGTGATCTGCATGTTTTTGTTAGGTCTGGTGCAGAGCGTGTGGATTCACCGGAACCGCAGGCCGGAGATGATTGTCAAGAATGCGGAGGCCTGATCGTCAGGCCAAGAAGCTGTGCTTCAGCGGTTTTTCGGATTCAGCGCTTCGAGATCCCGCCATGCCAGCCGCCTGGCGGCTGGCCAGCCGGAAATCTCGGGCTGGCTGGCAGGATTGGCTGCGGTCCAGGCGTCAAAGATCCTGACGAACTCAACCGGCCGCCGTGCGGGATCCAACAGATCCATTTGTTCGAGCGCGGAATCGAGATCGCGCGTGGCGAGGAGTTTGACTTGAAGCTCTCCATGATTCGTGACCTCAGGCGGGTCGAACAGGCGGGCATGGGGCGTGCGGTTGAAATCCGCCGGATCCAACTCCTTCCATCTCATCAACAGCAGCATCGCGGCCGTGTCGGTGCCATGTAACTTGGCTGGATCCAAAAATTCAAGTTTGTCGAAAGCAAGCAGCGCCTCACGCACCCTGGCCACCGTGTGGATGGCCATGGGAATTTTCCTGTCATCCGTGGAGAATCCGCCGCGGAGGACGATAAGCTGATAGGCCGAGTGTGGATCTTCAGTGACCAGCCAGCCAGCGATGTCCGTCAGCATTCCCGAATCCAGCAGGGGGAGTTCGGATGCTTCCGCGTCGGCAACGGTGATGTCGCTTCCGAACGGTTTCGTCCTCTCATGTGCGATTTATGGCGCTTCGTTCAGAACAGAGAGGAAGTCATTTTTCAAATCATCGTGCGGCAGACCGGTGTTGAGAAAGTTTTTTGCTTCCGCCGGGAATCGCGCGAGAAGCCGCCGGAAGGCTCCACGACTGACGCTGCGCCGCAGGTCAGGATCGTTGATGCGCGCTGCCCATTCGAGCGCTTCCATCTCCTCCCCCGGATCATATCCCGGCCCCACCGCCTTCTCCGCCGCCTTGATAGATAACAACCCGTCCAGACCAGGCCCGTCCGGATTGAGCTCAAGCCACTCGAAAAACTCCCGGGCGGTCAATACTTCGACCAGAACTCCACCAATTTCCCTGTGAATCTGCTCGCGAGACAGGTCACGGGCGAGTCCGGCCTCCCACGCCGCCATCTCGCGTCGGGCGCGGTAAGTGACGGGAGTCTCTGGATAGTCGAGGCCGCCTGACAATTTTTTCACGGGAGCACCCGACAGCCGTTTGACCGCGAGCAGGCCCAATGCAATTTCGAATGGATCCGCCGGATTCATGAAGCTTTGGATGCGGTGAACCTTCTCGGGCTGCGATTCGCCGAGATTCCTCCAGAAGTTGCGAACCAGTTGCTGACGCCAATGATCGTCCGGAAATACTTCCAGACCGCGGTGGAATTCCAACCACAGGTCCTGGTGAGCGTCTGAATAGGTCCACATGCTGTGCATCGGGGCCATTCCCACGAGAGCCATGAGACTGCCCGCTTGATCCGCCGGTGTTGGAAGCTTACTTGCAGCTGCGAAAACGCCGCGGACGTCGCCTTGGGAAAACGCCTTTCCGGTCACCCACATGGAGAGGAAGTTCCGGAAAGCGCCCCCGGAATGATTCGTTAGGAGGATCTCATGGTCCCAGTGTCGCAGCA
>JBIPMR010000152.1:0-7136 GCA_044369025.1 Luteolibacter sp. | reverse complement strand
CAGCAACACGCGGCAAGGAACGGATTTTTTCCAGCCACCGACCCGCTGGGTCGCTGGCGCGCAACGTTGGACGCCCGGCAACCTCGCGCCCAACCCGTCGGTGAGCTTCGACGTGGTGCTGAGCATCCTAACCGGAACCAAGGTGCCGGCAGGGCCGGACGGCATTGACTATGAATTCGAAAGCGTGGAAACGGAAGGCACCTGTTTTTCGGATTTCTCCCGCGCCGATCTGGACGAAGTCGCGACGCGGATCGCCGAGGGCGACTTTTCCGCATTCACTTTCCAGATACCCAGCCAGCCCGCGCAGTTGTGGAAGGTGGAATTCAGCGGCACCTCTTCGGGTGCGATTCAGGTGAACTTTGGCTACGATGCGACGCTGTTACCGCCGGGCTTCGCTGCGGAGGGCCTGGCGATCTATCACTCCACCGGCGGCAGGTGGGTGAAGCTGCCGGGGGTCGTGAACCCTGCCACGAACATCATCTCCGTGAGCACCCCGGAACTCGGCGTCTTCGCGCTGGGGACGGATGCGCTCACGACCTTCGACGTCACCGCGGGCCCGGCCCCGGCGAACAGCGGCATCATCACCGGCGCGGGCACCTATGCGGAAGGATCCAGCGTCACCCTCGCGGCGGCACCGAATGCCAGCTATATCTTCACGAACTGGACGGAAACCAACAACTACGTGAGCTCTGACGCGAGTTATCCCTTCAACTCCTCCGCGCAGCGCGCCCTCACCGCCCGCTTCGCAGCGCTGCCGAAGATCGACGCCTCACCCGCGCCCACTCCCGGCCAGCTCCTCTTCACGTGGCCCGACACACCTGACCGGATGCTGTTGGAAAGCCCCGACCTCACGACGTGGACGCCCTCCACCCGCACCGTCACCACCACCGGCGGCCAAAACTCCGTCAGTGACGAAACCAGTGAAGGCCGGAGATTCTTCCAACTCGCACATCCATGAAAACCCTGCTTTTGTTGATTTTTCTGAGTGCCGGAGCCGTGGCGCAGACGCTGGTCGGTTGGAACAACCTTGGCATGCATTGCATGGACGATGATTACTCGGTGTTTTCGATCCTGCCGCCCTACAACACGCTGAACTGCCAGCTCATCGATGTTCAGGGACGTCTGGTGACGGATCCCACGGGCATCATCGTCACCTATCAGGCGGTGGCCGATCCGGACGGTTCGATCAACACCACCTCCATCGGCAAGACCAATTTCTGGCAATACTCGCTGCCGCTCTTCGGTGCGGCCCTGCCGCCGGACCACGGGCTGCCGTTTCCCGCAAGCAATCCCGGGAGGAACATGCCCGGAACGTCTAACGAACCGCAGATGCTGGGATATGACGGGGTGATGCAGTGGTTCGAGGCCGTCGGTATTCCGATCACTCCGGTGGATGATTCCGGGCAGGCCAATCCCTATCCGTTGATGCGCCTGACGGCGAAAACCCCCGGCGGCACGCTGTTGGCGACCACCGACGTGGTGCTGCCGGTTTCAGGCGAAATGAACTGCCGGGCCTGCCACGCATCCGGCGCGGGCGACGCCGCGAAGCCGGCCGCCGGTTGGGTCAACGAGGCAGATCCCGCGCGCGACCACCGCTTGAACATCCTGCGCCTGCACGACCGCCATCTCCACACCCAGCCGTATGATGCCGCGCTGGCCGCCAAGGGCTATACAACCAAGGGACTCGAAGCGAGCGTGCGCGAACAACAGAAACCCGTGCTCTGCGCGGCCTGCCACGCATCAGAAGCACTCGCGACCGTGAGTTTTCCCGAGGTCAAACCTTTGACGCAATCGATGCACGCGATGCATGCCGATGTGATCGCGCCGGACACCGGGATGTCCCTCGATCACGTCGCCAACCGCACTTCGTGTTATCAGTGCCATCCGGGATCCGATACCCGTTGTTTGCGCGGCGCGATGGGCGCAGCGGTGGCCGCGGACGGCTCCGCTTCGATGCAGTGCCAGAGCTGCCACGGCAGCATGAGCCAGGTGGGAGCCGACACCCGCACCGGTTGGCTCGACGAACCGAACTGCGGGTCCTGCCACACCGGCAGCGCGACCCAGAACCGGGGAGAACTGCGCTACACCACTGTTTACAAAGAGGACCACACGGTGCGCCGGCCATTGCTCGATTTGTTTGCCTCGAATCCCAACACCCCGGCAGCGGGAATCTCGCTCTATCGATTTTCCAAGGGCCACGGCGGCTTGCAATGCAGCGCCTGCCATGGCTCGACCCACGCTGAGTATCCGAGCGCCCATCGCAACGACAACGTCCAGAACATCGCCGCGCAAAGACATGCCGGCACCCTGTCCAGTTGCACGTCGTGCCATGCCTCAATGCCGGTGACTGTGAGCGGCGGCCCGCACGGCATGCACCCGACCGGCAGCACCTGGATCGGCCGGCACAAGGATTCCGGGAAAAGCAGCTCCTGTCAGGCCTGCCATGGGGCGGACCTGCGCGGCACGCCGCTCTCCCGTTCGTTTTCCGACCAGACCCTGGCGTTCTCGGATGACGGCGTCGCGCACCGCATCCCGCTGTTCCGCGGGGCCAGCGTCAGTTGTTTCCTGTGCCACAAACGCGAGGACGACGGGCGGCTCGGTGGCGTCCTAACCAAAAATGGCCTACCCGTCTCACAGAATGCCTCGCTGGTCACGGCCATCAACACGACGGGCACGCTCACGCTTCTATCAAGCGACCCGAATGGCAACGCTCGCACCCTGCGCATCGTCACCCACCCCCAACACGGCAGCGTGGCGCTGTCGGGCAACGCGGCGAGCTATTTTCCCGAGAAAAATTTCGCGGGTGCGGACTCGTTCACCTTCGCCGCCTTTGACGGCTTCGCGGACTCCGATCTGGCAATCGTCAGCGTCACGGTCGGCGACCCCGCCGGCATCGACACGCTCGACCGCGACGGCGACCAATGGCCGGATTTGGTGGAATACGCGCTCGGTCTAACCATCGGCTACCACAACGCGCCGCTCACGCAGTCGATGGCATTCCGCAACTACGGCGCCGCGTTTTACTGGAGCATGCGTCTTGGCCGCTCGCCGGCTCCGGGCGATGTCACGGCCGGGGTCGAATTCAGCTCGGATCTGATGCAATGGGTGCCCGGCGTGAACGTCGCCGCCACGCCGTTCCTGCTCGAAGTCCGCGATCCCGACCCCGCCGCCACTCATCCGAATCGCTTCACCCGCATCCATGCCAAACGCTGAAATCGACCCACCGTCCCGCCCAATCTCGGAGCTTTCCAGCGATTCGCCGTCATGGCAGGCTGCCGCCATGCGAATCCTTGTGGCCGAAGACGACGCCCGCCTGCGCCAGCATCTGGTGGCGGCGCTGCGGGACGCGGGTCACGAAGTCGATGACACCGGCGACGGGCTGGAGGCCTTGAAGTGCTTGCGGGGAAATGCCCACGATGTGGCGGTGCTCGACATCACGATGCCCGGCATGGATGGCGTGAGCGTGATCCGTGAGGCCCGCGCCGAAGGTTGCCGAACGACCTTCCTGTTGTCCACCGCCCGCGGGGAACTCGGCGACAAGGTGGCCGGACTTGATGCCGGGGCAGACGACTATCTGGTCAAACCCTATTCCACCGAGGAACTGTTAGCCCGGCTGCGCGCGGCCGAGCGCCGTGCCAAACCGGAGACTTCGAATCTGCTGCGCGTGGCCGATCTTGAGATCGATCTGCTCACCCGCACCGCCCGGCGCGGCGGCGGGCAAATCACTCTCACCAACCGCGAGTTCGCGCTTCTGGAAACCTTGGCCACCGCCTCGCCGCGGCCGGTTTCCAAAGCCACCTTGGTCGAGCGCGTCTGGGATCAATACTTCGATCCCGGCTCGAATGTAGTGAATGTCTATGTGAACTACCTGCGGAAAAAAATCGATCTACCCGGATTGAAACCGCTGATCCACACCCAGCGCGGCGCGGGTTTCGCGCTGCGGGAGCAAGGAGATGAGGGACCATGAGTTTCCGTCTCCGAATCGCCACCTGGATGGTCTTGTCCTGCATCCTGCTCATCGGCGTGATGATGACCACCGCCTACTATCAGCTTGAAGAGGAGCTGCGCGAAGGCCGCTGGGACCGCACCCACCCGAAGGTTCCCGGCTGGGTGCTGCATAACAGTTACTCGGAGGAGGAGATCCAGGATATCCTCGGCGAGCTGCTGCAAACCTGGCTGTGGATCGCCGGTCCGCTGGTCGGTCTCTCGCTCGGCGCGGGACTCCTGCTCGCCCGCCGTTCGCTGCGGCCGGTGCATGCGATCAACCGCCAGCTCGCCGACATGCGGGCGGATTCGCTTCACGGCGACATTGCCATCCCCGAGGCCGATCCGATCATCGCCGAGCTGGCCAACCACCTCAACGGACTGCTCGGCCGGGCAGGCATGGCCTATCAGGAAATGGCGGAGTTTTCGGCGAAAGTCGCGCACGAGCTGCGGACGCCGCTGATGCTGTTGCGGATGCGGCTCGAACACGCGCCGGCGGGAATGCCGGTGGCGTTTCAGGAAGACTTGCAGGACGAGATCGCCCGCCTGTCACGGTTTATCGAGCGCTCGCTGGTGGCGGCCAAGGCGGAACAAGGCGCGCTGGTCCTCGCGCCATCGCCGCAGGATCTATCAAACCTGGTCCGCGACCTGGCCGAAGACTATCAACTTCTTGCGGACGAGCGTTCGCTCACCATGACTTTGGATCTTGGGGAAGCCATCGGGGTCAGCGCCGATTCCGACCTGCTGCGCCAGGCGTTGCATGGCCTGCTGGAAAACGCGACGCGCTACGCGAAATCCAGGCTGGTCGTTTCGCTCCACACCGAGTCCGACATCCCGGTGCTCGAAATCCGCAACGACTTCAATCCGGTGACCATGCCCAAGAGCGGGCTGGGACTCGGACTGCGCCTGGTGCGCGGCATTTGCAAAGCCTCCGGATTCCAGTTCGAAGTTCACGAAAAAGATCACGATTTCCTCGCCTGCATTCGTTTCAATCCACCAACCACCTCCACACCATGAAGTTCCAATCCATCAAAAAACTCGTCGCCGTCCTGGCAGCCAGCGCCGCGGCCATCAGCTTATCCACCGCCGCGCCCTATCAGGCAGACTCGAAGGTCGAAGCCTTCACCGCGAAGGACCAGCATGAAAAGGACTTCACCTTCAAACCCGCCGACACGAAATTCCTGTTGGTCAGCCACGACATGGAAACCGGCAAAAAAGCCAATGCGGTGCTCTCCCCGCTCGGCAAGGAATTCCTCGGATCGAAAAAAGCCGTTTACATGGCGAACGTCTTCGGTATGCCCGGCATCGGCCGGATGTTCGCGATGCCGAAGATGAAGAAATACAACCACCGCATCGTCCTCGCCGATGACGCCGCGCTGATCGCCCGGTTTCCGGCGCAGGCTGGCAAAGTCACCGTGCTGAAACTTTCGGACGGCAAGGTGGCATCCGTCGCCTATTGGACACCGGGCGTGGAAGCCATCGACGGCGTTTTGAAATGATTCGGCCGATGTCGGGATTCATCGCCGAGCCTGTCTAGCAGCCGCAACAATCCATCGAGAATCGTCACCGGATGCGGCGGGCAGCCGGGGATGTATAAATCCACAGGGAGCGCTGAATCCGCCCCGTGGTTCACCTGCGGATGGCCGACGAAGGGGCCACCGGCGATGGCACAGGCACCGACGGCGATGACGATTTTCGGATCCGGCACGGCGTCGTAGGTTTTTTTCAGGGCGAGTTCCATCGCCTTCGTCACGGGCCCGGTGAGCAACAAACCGTCGGCATGGCGCGGCGAAGCGACAAATTGGATGCCGAACCGGCCGATGTCCCAGCCGATGGTGCCGAGCACATTGGTGTCGGCTTCGCAGGCGCTGCAGCCGCCAGCGCTGACCTGGCGCAAGCGCAGGGAACGGCCGAAAAGCTTGCGGAGTTTTTCATCGAGGGCCACGGCGAGGCGGAGTTCCTCCTTGCCGGGATCGCCGAGAACCAGGTCTTCCCGATGGCTCACGGCCATCCGATGGTCGCCGGTTTGGGTGATCGCGTCTTCGGGGCAGACTTCCACGCAGGCGGCGCAGAAAACGCAGCGACCGAGATCGAGCGAAACAGGTTTTCCCGGAGCGCGGGTGATGGCTTCGGTCGGACAAACCGGCACGCAGGCACGGCAACCCTCCGCGCACTTCACGGCATCCACCCTGAGCGCGCCGCCATGGCGGTCCGGCAGCGGTGGCGGCGGGCCGTTTGGATAGACCATCGTCTGGCAGCCGCTTTTCAGGCGGTGAAGGAGGGTGTCTTGGACGAACATGGCTTGAAGTTGAATTAAAGGTCGTGACCGCAGTAGGAGAGGTTGAAGCTCTTGTTGCAGATCGGGAAATCGGAAATGGCCGTGCCGCGCAGGGACAGGGCGAGGCCGCTCCAGTTGTGGAACGACGGATCGGCGATTTTATATTTCCGGAAACGTCCGGCAGAATCAGTTAGCGCGACATGACAAACCTCGCCGCGCCAACCTTCGACCAGCGCCACCGCCAGCATCTCCGGCGCGGGCGGCGGAAGTTCGGCAAAAAACTCTCCGTCCGGCGGCGCGGCAAGTTGCTCTAGCAAAAGCTCGCCAGAGCGCTGGATTTCCAACGACCGGACGCGGGCACGGGCGAAGACATCGCCCCCGGGCCAGACGGCGACCGGTGCTTGGGCGAATCGATGCCAGCCCGCCGGATGATCGTAGCGCACATCGCGCACCAGTCCACAAGCCCGTGCAGCGGGACCGACGAGTCCGATCTCCGACGCCTGCTTTAAAGAAACAACGCCCACGTTTTCTAACCGAGCCCGCACCGCCGACGCGTCCCACAGCCAGGCGAGCGCCTGCGCCGTATCCGCGAGTGCGGTGGTGAGTCGCTCGCCCAACTGCGCCGCGCGGGCGGGATCAAGGTCGTGCCGGCAACCGCCGGGCCGGATCAAGGCGCGGCCGAAACGGTTGCCGCAGAGCATGGCGGTTAGATTGAGGAAATCGCCGCGGATTTTGCCGCAGGCGGAAAATGTCGGCAGGAACGCCACGTCGCCCGCCAACGCTCCGAGGTCGCCAGTGTGATTGGCCAGGCGTTCGAGTTCGAGGGCGATGGCCCGCAACCACTGCGCGGGGAGCGGCGCCTCGGTTTCCGCCA
>JBIPMR010000151.1:0-7144 GCA_044369025.1 Luteolibacter sp. | reverse complement strand
TCCATGAATCCCATAACAGCATGGACGGCGGAGCGATCGTTGTCACCAAATCGCGAATCATCCAAGCGGAGTTCACCGGCGCGATCCACCGTGACGAGCCCTTCACGCTCTACATCGAGGGGAAGTTTACCAAGGAAGACGGCACCATCATTCCTTTCGCGATCAAGGAAAAATATGACATGGCGAGGGACCAAAGAACGGAAACTTGGGTGGATTTCGTAAGCAGTTGCTGATGGCACTGCTGGAAAAACGGATCTTCGTGGGCGCCAGGTTGCCGCCAACCCGGGCAATGGGTGGCGCTGGAGACTTCAGCAGTTCACGGAGGCTTCTTCGTGGCGATCGTCCGGCGTTGGGTCGAATACCGCGACCATCAAGCATCTGGGAATGAAAACCAAACATCCTGATTTCGAACACCTAATATTCCCTCAAGGATGCCCCTGACTGCGAATGAAGCCATGTTCGTTGCGCGGTGTTTGCCTTGTGCACGAATGCGCTCAACTCCTTCATGTCGGCCGACGGATTGAGGATCTCAAGCATGGAAGCGAGTTGCGCCTTGAAAGCCGGCTTGAGGATTTTCGCATTGCGGGCCTGCTGGACCTTGGCCACCGAGAAGGTCTTTTCGATGTCGCCTTCCAGCCATCCCAACTTGCTGTCCCAATCATCCATGAGAAGCGGTTCGAGGGATTCGACGCGGCTGCGGATGGCTTCCGGGTCTGCGGCAAGCGCGCCGGTGGCGAGTTCCTTCGCAAGCAGCTGATAGAGGCCGCGGTTGTCGGCGCGGAAGAAAACCTGCAGCATGGCCCGCTGGACGGCCTCGCTGTTGGAATCGGAGAATACCGGGTTGAGGTAAACTCTCAAGGCAGGCAGGGAGGCCGCTTCTTCCGAGACATACAGCGCTTGAAGGTTCTTGAAAAAAGTCCGGGTTTCAGCGTCGCTCCAATCGTGCACCCAGGAGAGGTGGACGGTTCGCAAGACATTGGCACCAATGATGATGCTCGGCACCTGACCACTTGGTACCGGCATTTCTCCACCGTCCAAAGCCACGGCAACTTGATCGGGCTGAACGAAAAACGGTTTGATCAGTAAACGCGTGGGGTCCAGTTCGATTGTCGAAGTCTGGCTTTTGCCGTTAACGGTATCACCGGGCGGGCTCGCAACCGGATTCATCCATACAATCACCAAAGCGGCCAGAGCGGTCAGCGGGACAAGAGATTTGATTACGGAAAATCGCACTTGGGGAATTAATGGGTTCTGGAAATGCATTCAAGGGAACATACCCAGATCTGTCGGCGGGCTTTTCACGGAATCAGGACTTTGAGGCGGCAGAGGTCAGCGTCAGGATGCCGGTGGCTTCGGTGAAAGTATATTTTTCATGGTATCTTCCGCATGAATTCCCATTGGCATCCTCAATCGGGCTTCACACTCAGGCGCACAAAGCGTGGTGATCCTCCCGTCAGCGTGTAGGTGAGGGTGCTATCGGTATTGCTGGTGAGGTCGCCGATCAGCACATCCGTCCAAACCGCCAGATCTGGGGATGCTTGGACCACGAACTGCGTGCCATAAGCCGAGGCGGGGATGTTGCCACCGTTCGGCCAAGTGATGGTCGTGGGGACGCCGGTGCTGAGCTGGGGATTCGCAGTGAACCCGGCAGGCGAGTTCATGAAATACTCGACACCGTTCGATACTCCGTCTTTGTCGAAATCCAAATCCGCTGTTTCTCCACCGGCGTTGGTCGACGCCCACGCGGTATAGCCAGCGAGAGGATTACTTGAGACCGTCAGGGTGCCGGCACCGGTGATTTGGGCGATGGGCGTGCCGGAATCCGTGACGTTGTCGGTGGCCTTGTAGACTCCGGCGTTTTGTTGGATGCCGTCGATGAAGAGCTTGTCCACGGTGTCAGTGACAGGGCCACCGGTTTCGTCGAAGTTAAGTTCCAGGAAAGCTCCGCTCGTGGCGATCGCTACGGTGGAGGTCTCATTGGAAGTGTTGGGTGCGCTCTGACTGAGGGTGCCTTGGGTGACCGTGGTGCTTCCGGTGTAGTCGTGGCTTCCAAGCAGGGTGAACTTGGCTGCGCCAGTCTTCGTCAGGGCCAGGTTGCCAACGATCTTGGCCGTGGGATTCACCGGGTTGCCACTGAAGGTGGAGGAGGGACCCGCACCGCCATAGGCCGAGTCGGAAGTGCTGTTGATCGTCAGAGTTGCCGATGTTAGGCTGGTGTTGGTGACTCTTTGGTTTCTGGCAGTACGGGTGGTAACGGCAGCAAGACCGGCCAGTTCCTGGTTGAATCCATTCAAATCCAACGACACCGATCGCCCCGAACCTCTTCCGACATTTCCATCCAGCGTGAGAACCGTGGCAGGCGGCAGGGCGTTTGCCACGCCTAGCTTCACGAATAGATTCACACCGGCAAGGTGCATGGCCTCGCCATCGGTATTGAGCTCCGTGTTGCCGGAGTAGGTGCTCTGGGCGTTCAGCACGATCGTGGCATTGGTGTTGAAGCTGACCGTGGAACTGAACAAGCGCAGATTCCCATCTCCGGTGATCGGGTTGTTCAGCGTGAGGGTCTCCACCGTTCCACCAGCACTTGTGGTGAAGGGTGCATTGATCTGAGAGGTGGTCCCAATGCCGCCCAATGCGATAGGAGCATTGATGATAACTCCGTCAATGGCGGGCCGCAGTATTGCGCCGTCCGCCATGGAGATGGCGGAGGTGGAGCCAAGAGCTGCCACGGTTCCGAGATTCAGCGTGCCACCATTGACGGTGGTACTGCCTTGGTAAGTGTTCGCTCCTGAGAGGGTCAGGGTGCCACTGCCGCTTGCTTTGACCAGCGAACCCGGCCCGCTGATGATCCCGGAGAGTGTCTGTGTGTTAGTGCCGCCGTATTGAAAAAACGAAGCTCCCGCAGTGATGCTGATTGCACCGGCATACGTTCCGCCGCCCAATCGGCCCGTCGCGCCGATCTGCAAGGTGCCATTGGTGACGGAGATGGGTCCGGAGAAGGTGTTCAACGAGTTGAGCGTCGTCGTGCCGGCACCGGTCTGGGCGAAGCCACCATCGCCACTGATGACTCCGAATTCGGTGCCCTGGGTGACGACGTCGCCTTGGTTCACCGCGAAGGTCGTGCCGCCGGCCAGCGTGATCGGACTGGTAGCCGCGAGTGATCCGCCGGTGCCACCATCACCAAGGCGGAGAGTGCCGCCCGTGACTTTTGTATTCCCGGTGTAGGTGTTGGCGGTGGCGAGAGTGAGCGTGCCGGTATTGCCTGAAGCCAAGGTGAGGCCTGCGGGTCCCGCGATCGTACCGCTGCCGCTGATAGTGTAGTTGCGGCCGGTGGTGTTCATTGTCACGCCAATCGGCGAAACGGTGGTGGCGAGAGTGATGATTGGGTTCACCCCTACCCCGATACCGCTTTCGTCTCCGAAGATTACTTCATCCAGTCCATTGGCGAAGGTGGAGGGATTCCCGGCTTTCAGCCAGTTGGAGGTGGTGGTGTCCCAAAAGCCATTACCTGTGTTCCAGGAAATTGGCGCTGGCGTGGAAAAGGTAACGCTGAGCGTGCTTGCCGAAACGCTGAAGTTGCCGACAAGGCCACCCATCAGAATAGGGTTGAATGCACTGGCGTCGGTGGGACCCGTTGCCCAGGTTACCAATGGATAAGGCACTCCGGCGGCCATTGAGCCATCCAGCTGCAGGGAGATGCCAGTGCCGGGATTGAAACTACCCACCGACAGCGGCGAGACGGATGTATTCGTTGCGTTTCCGCCGTAGTCGATGCGCAAAATCGAGTTGTTGCTTAAGCTGAGCGAGCCGGATCTGGCATGTTGCCCTTCAAGGCCCGCGACAAGGACACCTCCGGTGGCACCGCTTGCAACGGTCACGTTCGAGCCACTGGTTCCAGCGCCGGTAGAGAAGAGCAAGGTGCCGACGTCCACTGCGGTGTCGCCTGTGTGGGTGCTGGCGCCGAGGATCTGAGTGCCGAGTCCAGTCTTGGTGACGGTCATCGCTCCTGCGCCGTTGCCGATATTGCCGGAGTAGGCGTGGGTGGTTCCGGTGCCGGGATTTAGCGTCAGGGCGGTCAATCCGGCATAGCCGCCGGTGGTGGTGAAACGGCTGGCGAAGCTCTCACTTCCCTTGAGACCGCCGAGAGTGAGAGTGGTTGCGGCAGTGCGGAGGCCGTTAGTGGCGTCCCCTGCGATGCTGCTGGTGTCGAAGGCACTGTTCTGGATGGTATTGGATGAGCTCAATACGAGGATACCGGCATTAATTTTGGTGTCTCCGGTGTAGGTGTTTCCGACAATAACACTGTTAATACGACCGTTGAGAGTCAGGGTTCCGCTACCTGTTTTGGTGAACCCGAAAGACCCTGAAATCCTCTGGTGGGCTGTCAAACCACCCGAACCGACATTCCAGCTCTGGTTGGCAGTCAAAGCGATGGGGACACCATTGGCACCGATGGACCTGCCGATCACTACCGCACCGGTTCCGGTGGTGATGCCACCGGCTCCGACACCAAACGTTCTATCAGCGGCACTGGAGTTAAGAACGGATACAGTATTTGTGGGATTGGTGAAGGTGATGGAATTTGGTGCGCTACCGCTGTTGCTGTTGTTGAAGTTAATGGTCAACGCACCGGAGGCGACATTACCAATTCCCAAAACAGTAACATTAGATCCCGCCCCGGGAGCGCCGCCGGGGGTCCAGTTACCGGCAGTGGCCCAAACCCCGAGGGACGAACCACTCCAAGCTTGAGCTACGACCTCAGAAGGTGCGCCGAAGAGGCAGAACGCTAAGGTCGCCAAGGATGCAGACATCCGTCCTTTTCGGGGGGCTGGAACTGATGCTCGAAGTGCCAAAGCAAGGGAAGTGGAATGGAATGCTGAGTTCGATGTGGCTTTTGGTTTCATGGTATACCGGGTCTTTTCTGGGTTGATTTGCTGTTGTGAGAAGGGCACCCAGGGCCGGGGCGCGGCATGGGTGGATTTTCGGATGCCTCGGACACACCCAGGGAACCGAAATCGTATTTTTTCTGAATTGCCAAGGGCCTCAGCAGTTGAAAATCGGGGGTTTTTATGATCCTCAGGATGTGGGTTTTCAGTTGCTTTCCAGCGGTTTTGGCGAGGTGCAAGTGAGGTTCAGATTTCTTATTCCTCGAAGATGCCGGTGGTTAATGGAATTCCTTCGTTTTTTTCGAAATCCCGCAGGTGTTCCCGGGTTTCCGGTCAGATCAGGGGTCAGCGTGAAGTTGATCCAAGAATCCGCAGTTGAAAACCGGACGATGAGCGCAAGCGGGTCATCTGGCGACTGACGTGGTGGCTTGGATGGGATCGAGTGGCAGCCATGGATGGAATTCGCCAATTGTTGAATTCAACTGCGGATGAGAGGTGGATTCGTGGTTTCCGGTGTTTTGAATCGACGCAAAGAAAGGACGCTGCGGGCCTTCATCCGCAGCATCCTGACTCACCGGGCGAAACCCAATCCGCCCGGGAAAGGGTTTTGATCAGGCTCTGCGGCGGCGGCGGAGGAGTGCCAAGATGCCGAGGCTACCTAAAAAGGCTGACGCACTCGGCTCCGGGATGACTGCCAGGGTGCCATTCGAGGCAAGATCGTTCTGCCATGTCAGCCCCTCGGTGAGGGTTGGCAGATTCACTGTGTCGAAAGAGCCGGAGAACGAGCTTGCGTCGAATAAATTAAAAACCATTCCCGATGCGAAGTCTGAGCTAGCTCCTGCGTACAAAATATTCAGAGTGCCGCCGTAGGCGATGCCATTGGTAACGTTCGCAAGGTCTGCATTAAGCCCGGCTCCGAGAAGGGGATCGATCTCGAAATTCGAAATTCCTGCGAGGGTCAGAGTGTTGGTAAAATTCAGAGTTCCGATCGAGTTGCCAGGTGCGAGTGTGCCACCGGTCAACACCGTGCTGGTCCCGACAGTGCCAGTTCCGCTCAAGCTTCCACCCGTGTTTACGCTGGTTTGGCTGCTGGTAGAGATGTTGCCGTTGATGACCAGCGAGCCCGCGTTGACCGTGATCGCGCCGGCGTAGCTGTTCGCGCCGCCGATGGTCAGGATGCCGGCTCCGTTCTTGATCAAGGATGCACTGGCGGTGCCGCTGATCACGGAGTTGGATGTAGTCGGACTGCCGAAATTGAAATTGCCGGCTCCCTCGAGGGTCAGAGTATTAGCTCCGAGACTTACGATCGCTGCGGTGTTGGTCCCACTGATGAAAGTCGTACCAATGTTCAGCGCGGTGGTGGTGCTTGCGTTTGACCAAGTCTGGTTCGAGTTGGACGCGAGAGCCACGGTCAAAGGGTTGCTATTATTACCATTGATGTTAACGCTCCCTGAAGAGGCCGTTTTGGTGATGCCGCCTGCACCGATCGTTATACTCCTGGCCGTTGTCGTCGTGCTGGTGTTGGATTGGATGGCAAAGTTCATGCTTTGCCTGAAAGTGATGGAGTTTGCAACTGCGGCAGTATTCAAGGACATACCTGCCCCAGTACCGCCAAGGGTGCCTGTCATGTGGAAGAACACATTATCAGCAGCGAGAGGTACGGCTGAGCCGACATCCCGGGTAGTTGTGCTAGTGGTCCAGTTGACACTTGAAGCCCAAGTGGCGCTTGAGTTGCCTTCCCAGAAACGGTCAACGGCATGGGTATGCTGCGATGCCAGCAGCATGGCGATGGAGCTTGCGAGCTGGAATGAGGGACGGATGGTGGATCTGAGCTTCATGTTTTTTCGGGTCTTTGGGGTTTGGTTCCGCAACGAGCCGAATCAACGGCGGGATGCATCGGTTGGTTGCCAATACCTCGGAGACGCCGAGGGTTAATGGAAATCGTAATTTTTTTTGAGTTCGTGAAGTTTTCCCCGTTTTGCCCCGAGGCCAGTCGCCTCACATTAACTCGGAAATGACTGATATTCAGCGATTTGGATCAGAAGGTTCCTTGCGATCTCATGGAACAACACGACCGCACCGCCGCCACTGAGTGTCACCTCGTGGCCAGGCGCGCGGCCCCGCAAGTCTCGGCGGCCCGGTGGGCCGAACGTCGTCAAAAAGCCCGGGATGGCGGCCAGATTCCCTGCCCGAAAGGTCTGCTCCGCGACGGCTGGCACCTTATGCTGGCCAAATCGAGCCGCGCGGATGGAGGCGGT
>JBIPMR010000150.1:0-7153 GCA_044369025.1 Luteolibacter sp. | reverse complement strand
CAGTCCGGGTCCTTTCAAGGCGTGGCGCCGGTCGAAAAACAACTTCCATCCGCCGACGCGGATGGCCTGGGGTTCGGCGTCCATGCCGTGCCAGAACAGCAGTTCCTGGCGCGGCCGGCCGGCCGGTTTTTCTAACAGTATATCCCAAAGGTCGAGGCCGTCGATTTTTGGTTTGCCGCGGCTCTTGCCGGCCCAGTCGATGCCGCAGGCGCGGCTGAGGGTGGGCAGCAGATCCATCGCGCTCACCAGCGCGCCGATCTCGCGTCCGGCCGGGATCACGCCGGGCCAGTTGATGATGCAGGGCACGCGGGTCCCGCCTTCGAGCGGCGACCATTTGTGCCCGCGGAACGGGAAGGCGCTGGCTTGCTCGCCGCTTTGCGGGCCGTTGTCCGAGCAGAATACGATGAGCGTCTGCTTGCGGATTTCCAATTCATCCAGCGTTGTGAGGATCCCGCCGATGCGGTGGTCGAGCTCCTCGACCACATCGCCGTAAGCGCCGAATTTCGAGCGGCCCTGCCACTCCGGATGCGGCTGGACCGGAAAGTGCGGCGCGGTGTAGGGGAGGTAGAGGAAAAACGGCTTTTGCCGATGGGTGCGGATGAACTCCAGCGCCTTGTCGGTGAACTGCTGTGTCAGCAAGCGGTTGTCAAAGGGCTGCTCGACGACCTCGTCGCCGCTCCGGAGCAGATCCGTCTGGTTGTTGCTGGAGGGGATGTAATAGGTCCAGTCGAAGCCCTGCCTGTGAGGGCGCGTCTGCGGCAGATCGCCGATGTGCCACTTGCCGGACAGACCGGTGGCGTAGCCTTCGGCTTGGTAGATTTCGGCGATCGTCAGCGCCTCCGGGTCCATGCCGTCGCGCAGGCCCATTTTGTAGCCCACCACGCCCTGGGTCCAGCCGAGGCGGACCGGATAGGATCCCGTCAGGAGCGACATCCGCGACGGCGTGCAGACCGAGGCCGCTGAGTGGAAATCGGTCAGCCGGACGCCGCCGGCGGCCAGCTTGTCGAGCACCGGCGTGCGGATCGCCGGGTGTCCGTGGCAGCCGAGATCGCGGTAGCCGAGGTCGTCCACCAGGATCAGGATCACGTTCGGCTTGCGGGAGACTTCCTGCCCCGCGGCGAGCGCCACCGGGCAAGGCAAGGCCGCAAACGCGATCAGGCGGACGAGCAGGGCGGGGGAGGGGAAGTTCATCCTAACAATGAGTGTGACGGGTTCACGGCTGGATTTTGGCGGCCATTTCCAAAGCCACGGGCGGCAGTTTGGCGGATTCCAACCACACGCTGATGTGGCCCGACGGCGGGGCGGACTTGTTGCGGTGGCCGTTCTGGCGAAGGAAGGCTTTGACCGCAAGGGTGATCCTGCCGGTTGCGAATTCGGGCAAGTGTTCGTTGAAAACAAACGCGCCGCGGGCATCGCCACCGCTTTTGTAGTAACCGGCCTTCACCTCGCTGATCAGCCTGCCGTTCAGATAGAGGGCGAAGCCTTCGCCGGACCAGACGTGTCCGGCTCCGCCGACGACAATCCGGTAGCGATGGTCCTTGTCGAGGCTGGGCACTTCGAAGGTCTGGCGCATCAGCAGCACCTCCTTGTCCCAAAGGGTCTCGGGGGTGATGTCACAACCGCAGTAGGGAACCTTGCAGCCGGGAATCAGCGCTTCCAGCTTGCCGTTCTTCTGACCGAAGGGAGCCGCGGCGCTTTTCCATCCCGCCTTGGTGGCGTCGAAATCCATGGCAAACCAGTTTTCCGAGCCGATCGGATCGGTGACCTCCCGGTAACGATCGCCCTCGGGACTGTCTTTTTTCTCCGCGGGATCGAAAGTGAGATATTGCCACTCGGCGTCCCGCATTTGCGGGCCGAAGGGTTTCCAGTTGTAGTCATCGATGCCGCAAAGCTGATAGTAGCCGATCATCTGATCGAGCTGGCTGGTTAGAACGGTCGACGGCTTGGCCGGTGGTCGGCCGGAAAGAATGGAATCCATCGCCATGCCGCGGCGGAGGTAGGAGGGGATGCCGGCCGCCTCGCCCGCGAATTCCAGCAACAGTTTGTCCATGATGATCGGACGCATCGCCGACTTCATGGCCTTGAGTTTTTCCTCGCTGGCCAGCGGCATCTGCGGTGGTGCATCGACGGGCTTGATCATCCCGCCATCGGGGTATTCGACCTTGCCACCCTTGAGTTCGACCATCGCGCGGCCCAGCGCGTCGCCGGCGAGCATGTAGGTTTCGGCGTTGTGGTTGTAATGATAGTCCTGGTTTCTGGGGGAGGCGTTAGGTTCCCGCCAGAACGGGCGGGTGTCGATGGTTTTCACCGTGCCGGCGAGTTCCGGATGGCGCTGCGGATCGGCCACGGCAAGCTGCGCGCCGGCGATTCTGGTATAGTTTTCCGGCATGTCTTTGCCGTGGAAGCCGACGGTGGCGATCGTCCACGGGGCATTCGGCGCGTTGAACTCCTTGCGCCACGCCTGGATCAGGTTGACGAGGTTTTGTTCATAGTTGGCGATGTGGGCCGGGCTGCCGCCGTCCTTGTGGCCCTGCCACCAGACGAAGCCGGCGACCTCATAACCCTGGTCTTTGTATTGCGGGTAGCGTTCGCCGAAATGATCGAGCACGGCGCGGATGGAGGTGGTGAAATCGTCGTATTGTTTGCCGGCATACCAGTCTCCGGGGCCGGGCTTTTTGAGGGTGCCGTCGGCTGCCAGAGTCTCGCCGTATCCGGGGTAGGTTTTACCTTCGTATTCATAGCGCGGGCTGCCGGGCGGGAGAATGTCCCAGCCGAGGCTGCGGTTGCCTTCGCAGGCCTTGATGACGAGAACCGGTTCGTCATGGAAGGTGCCCATCACGAAGCCAAAGCCGAGTTCCGGACCGAAGGTGGGGCCGCAGGCAAGCACACTGAGCGGGTTGCTTTTGCCTTTTTCGAGGTAGGCGTCGTTGAGGGTGACGTCGGGCCGCACAAGCCATTTGCCATCGTCTCCTAGCAGATGGCGGAACCGGCCGAGATCTTCGACCACCCAGCGCAGGTGGCCGATCCCCTTGAAATCCACTTGTTCTAACCAGAGTGCGGCCGGGCCGCCCTTCAGGTAAGTGATGCGGATCGGATAGCGGTGGTTTTTCTTGAGCGCGGTCTTGGTCAGCACCGCTTCGGCCCCTGCGTTTTTTCGATAGATTTCCCGGCCGTCGAGTTCCACCACGCAGTGGCTGCTGGTTTCGAATCCGGCGTGCAGTTCATAGGTGCCGTCGTTAGGCACGTCGATGAAGGCGCTCACCACCACGGTGTGCGGGGCGTCGATGCCGGGAAGCATCGCGCTGGTGTTGCCGAGCGCGACGCCCTCCTGCTTGACCGGTTTCATTTTCGAATAGTCGGCTTGCGGGTCGTAGGCGCCTCCATACACGGCGGCGCTGGCTCCCGCTGCGGCATCCGGCGCGGCGGATTGATAGACGCCATGCCTCAACAAGGCGGCGTTGGCCACCGGCAGCGCACCCGCCTCGACCGATGGATCGGCGGAGAGGAAAATTTTCGCGTAGAGCGGTGATGATTTTTCAATCGCGCCGAAGCCGACCATGTTGGATTGCCCGGAGAGGATATAAACTTTCACCGGTTTGTCCTTCGCCGGAGGCCGGGCGTCCGGGGGTGGCAGGTCCACGGGAATCACGCCTGCGGCGACGGGCAGCGCCGCCAGCATGGATGTCAGAACGGAGGTGAGGGATCGCTTGGCAGGGCTGGGCTTCATCGGTTTTTATCGGGAGAGTCAGGTCGGGTCATCGGCGCGGCAGGCACTGGATACCGTGGGAAGCGTATATTACTCCGGAATGGGTCGCCACCTTGCGGGGGTGGCGCGAAAACGCGACAGTTTGGCGCGATTTGAAATCGGATGGACTCCGCCGGGAATGATGCGGCCGCAACTCGGATCGGGCCGCTTTCCCCTAACTCCGCGCGGGTGAACGTTCGGCTGGAAGATCCCCAAAGAAAGGGGCGTCTGATTGCCGGAAAACGTCGGCCGCTCGGCCGAAGCCGGCGAATCCAGACCTTGGCTTGATTTTTGAAAATCATTGAACCCTGCTCCCCCCGAGTCATGAAATTCAAGCCTCCCCTCCACTCCTTTCTTGATGTCGCCGTCAGCGCACTGCTTGCGGCGCAGCTGGCCCAGGCCGCGGTTGGCAACGGCGCGGTCATTGCCCCAGACGCCGGATCCGAAAAAGTTCGCCCGTTTCCGGGTGGTGATCGCACCGTAAGCCGCCACCCGGAATTGATCCGCTTCTCCCGCCAACCCGCCCGCGTGGCGGGAGCCATCCGCCGCAAGGCGACGGTGAGTGGCACGAATACGGCTGCAACCTTAGCGGATTCCGGCCACAGGCTCTCAACATGATCGGCCACCCGGCAACTTCACATCGCCGATCACGACGCTACGGCCGATTTTGGGACCACCTGGCCGGAATCGGGACCACAAATCGGTTTCCATTTCCTGATCTTCAGGTAATTTGAATTCGTTCTGAGCGAGGTCCGCCTCCTCAAAACTTCCAGCCTCAGAATTGGCAGGGCCGCCAGGTTCGAATTGATCTCCGGGGGGGAATCAACCGAATCAAGCCCAGCCGATGGCACCGAAAAAAGCGCGCGTTGAGAGATCCGGGGGGGTATCCAGCGCGCGTTTTTCTTTTGTCCCGGGTTTCGGGCGGTTCCCAAAAAACCCGATTGTCATTTGGGGCCTACCCGGTAAATTCGCGGCAATGAAACAAACCTCCCGCGAAGCATTGATTGAGTTGTTGTTCCTTTCGCTCTTCCTGGATGACCACCTTTCGTTAGCGGAAGACGAGGTTCTCACCACGGCGCTGGAGTCGCTGGGCTGGGATTCGAAACGGCCGCGCGAGCACCACATCCTCACCGCGTTTTCGCTGGCGCGCGAGGTGGCGGCCGACCCGATCCAGATCGAAAAATTCGTGGTCGAAAAGGCCGACATCATCAAGGCGGCCGGCGAAGAGGCCGCCGGCATGACCTGGTTGTCGCGGGTGCTCGGCGCCGATGGCCTGACCTATTCCGAAAAGCGGTTTCTCGGCCAGCTTGAAGCCCGCCTTTTTCCGAACGCCTGAACTCGCGACGTGATGAAACTCCCCACCCTTGGCCTGTTAGCATTCTGTGCGGTTGGCGTCGCGCCGGTTTTTTCCGAGGAGGTCAAGCTTCCGTTCAAGCCGACCGTTGAAAACCAGGCGCCGCCATCCGGCGAGGCACCGGACGGCATGGTCTGGATTCCGGGAGGGGAGTTTTCAATGGGCAGCGTGGATTGCGAGACCAGCCAATGCTCGCCCGACACGGTGGCCGATGCGATGCCGGTGATCCGCGTCTACGTCGATGGCTTTTGGGCGGATCAAACCGAGGTCACCAACGCACAGTTCGCCAAATTTGTCGAAGCCACCGGATACCGCACGATCGCCGAGACCGCGCCGACGGCGGAGGAGTTCCCCGGCGTGCCTCCTGAAAACCTGATCGCGGGTTCCATCGTGTTCCAGCCCGCTCCCGCCGAAGTGAGGCTCGACCAGTATTTGCAATGGTGGAGTTACGCGCCGGGCGCGTCGTGGAAACACCCCGAGGGGGCGCAGAGCGACATCAATGGGCGGGAGGATCACCCGGTCGTCCATATCGCCTATGCGGACGCACTCGCCTATGCGAAATGGGCGGGCAAACGCCTGCCCACCGAGGCGGAATGGGAGTTCGCGGCACGCGGCGGCTTGAGCGGTAAAATTTACGCCTGGGGCGATGATTTCCAACCGGGCGGCAAGGCGATGGCGAATACCTGGCAGGGAAAATTTCCGGTCAAGGACACGGGCACCGACGGATTTGCCGGGGTGGCTCCGGTTGCCAAGTTCCCGCCTAACAAATACGGGCTGTACGACGTGGCCGGCAACGTCTGGGAGTGGGTGAGTGATTGGTATCGTCCGGACGCCTACGCCAAGGCGGCTCTAACGGACGGGGTCGCGCGCAATCCCAAGGGACCGGACTCGTCTTTGGATCCTGCCGAACCGGGCGCGAAAAAGCGCGGCAACCGCGGCGGTTCCTACCTGTGCACGGACCAATATTGCACCCGCTATATGGTTGGCACCCGCGGCAAGGGCGAAGTCAGCAGCGGCAGCAGCCACGTCGGCTTCCGCTGCGTGAAATAAGGAGGGGCGACGAATGGCACGCAGCTGAGGAGGATTTCGATGAAACTTGATCGCCCCGGAGGGCTCGCGCGTCCATTCAGCGGGCTGGGACCGCGAGTCTGCGACTCGCCCGACCCTGGCGAGAGAAAGAAAACGCCTTTCGAGGCCTCCGCTTTCGCCATGCATGGGCATGCGGGTTTGGAAACCCGCGGTCCCAGCGGTGACGATTGCCCGTGCTGGCCTGCTTAACTTCCTGCCATTCGCCGCCACCCCATATTTTAAGGTCAGGCTTCCAACTTCTCGACGCACACGTCATGGCGCCGGCCGTCGATGGTTAGAACCATGTGCTTGCGGCTGACGACGACCGCGTCGTTCGCGGGCGGTTGGCTGGCCACCGCCGGCGCGGGTTCTGGCGCTGGCGCTGCGGGCGGAGTGCCTTTGAGCAATGCTTCGACCTGCTGCGGAAACATCGCGAACAGCACGGCGGTTTCGTCATCGGTGGGAAGGCCGCGCTCGGCGCATTGGCTGCGGTATCCTTCCAAGCCGGGAGCCAACAAATCGGCAGGGCGCTCGGTGATGACTTTCTGGCCGCTGGTTTTCACGATTTGGGCGAGCACCGCCGGATCGATGGGGCCGGGCGCCTTGCCGTACTTGCCCAGCGCGATGTCTTGCGCCGGCTGGCAGATCATTTTCCAACGGCCGAATTTGATGTTCATCATCGCCTGGGTGCCGACGATCTGCGAGGTCGGCGTCACCAGCGGAATCCAGCCGAGCGCCTCGCGCACCACCGGGATCTCGCGGACCACTTCGTCAAATTTGTCGGCCATGCCTTGCTCCGCGAGCTGGTTGCGGAAATTGGAAAGCATCCCGCCGGGGACCTGGAAAACCAGGATGTCCGGGTCCACGCGCTCGTTGGCGGGGCTGGTGAATTTCGAGAGCTGTTGATAGACCTCCTCGAAGTGGAGGCGGAGTTCCTGGAGTTTCCCGGGATCATAGTCCGGGCGGCGGGCGTGGCCCTCTAACAA
>JBIPMR010000149.1:0-7196 GCA_044369025.1 Luteolibacter sp. | reverse complement strand
GTCGTTCTACAGCATGCCGCGCGGCACCTGGTCCGGCGCGTTGTCCGGAGCCGGCACGCTGGATGATGTCCAATACCTGCTCGCCAACTACAGCGGCACGCTGACGGGAACCTTCGCGGTCTCTCCGCCCACCGGTTATACGTTTGACTACGGCACCGGCACCAACAGCCAGATCAAACTCGTCTCGACCAGCGCCCCCGCCGGCTACAGCAGTTGGGCCAGCCTGAACGGTGCATCCGCCAACGCCAACGAAGACCATGACAACGACGGTGTTCCTAACGGAATCGAGTTCTTCATCGGCGGACCTGACGGCAATACCACCGGCTTCACCCCGCTGCCGGGCGTGGCCACCGTTGGCAGCAGCCGCAGTGCCACCTGGACGCATGCGGCGGACTACACCGGCACCTATGGCAGCGACCATATCATCCAAAGCTCCACTACCCTCGCGCTGGGAAGCTGGACCAATGAAACCCTCGGCGGCAACGTCGTGGTCAGCGGCAACAATGTGACCTATACCTTCCCGGCCGGCCCCGTGAAGAACTTCGCGCGCCTCGTGGTCACTCCCTGAGCCCGTTTCATCCTCACCTCAAAGTGATTCAAAACGCCCCGTCCGCTGCTGCGGGCGGGGCGTTTTTTCCCTCCGGCGACAAGCGCCGGGGTTAACACGTTTGGGGGAGTTTTAAAAACTCCGCGGCTCGGCGAGAGTATTCCAAATGAAGCCAAAACAAAACCCGCTCACCCCTTCACGATTGAAAGCCGGATTCACCCTAACGGAACTCCTGGTGGTGATCCTCATCATCGTGACCCTCGCGGCCGTGAGTTTCACCGGGATCCAAAGGATCCGCCAGAGCGCCCAACTGGCCCGCTGTGCGGACAATCTCCGGACATGGGGCATCGCCATCAACGGCCATGCCGCGGACAACAGCGGCCAGGTGGTGTGGAACGGCTGGGCGAGCATCGGCAGCTCCGCCCGGTATTATGAAACCTATCTGGGAGGCGACGGAGTGAACGCGAGCGCGACGATGGATGGCCAGAACGTGCTTGCCACCCAGCTCTACCGGCGTTGCCCGTCCCAGAAGTGGGATGGCACGGGGAACGGCCCTGTGGGATACGCAATGACCCGGCCCAATCCCAAAGTGGCGAATGCCATCAATTTCAACCTCACTACCGCAAACGATCCTTCGCAGCTGCTGCTGATGATCGACGCGCAAGGTTTCCTCAACATCAATGGTGCTAACGATATCGTCACGGCGATCAAGCCCATCACCGATGGCACCACTCCCCGCCACCGCCAGTCCGTCAACGCCCTCTTTGGCGACGGTCATGTATCGAGCTACAAGTTCGGGGATATCGCCGGTGCTGATAGCCGGAAAACAGCCATGCGCGAGCGCTGGTTGACGCTCCGATAGGCGCCTTGCCGAATGACTCCATCAAGCCAAGCCCTGCGGCCAGGCCTGTTGCCGCAAATGCCGGGCGGGCCGTTCCGGAGACCAAGGATTTGTTGGAACGCGCTTCCCCGGGGTCTCCCGGATGCAGGCCGCCCCGCCGCCGGGAAACGCATCTTTATCGCTCAGTCGATATCGCGGGTTTTGATTCTCCGATCCGTCCTGCTTCGATGGTGCTAGGGCGACCCGGCGACTTCGCTCCGTAAAATCACTCGCGGCACCCGCCCTCTTTCGCATTTCCCCATGAACCTTCCATTCACCCGGACGCTCTGCGCCTTGCTCCTTGCAGCGGTTCTTCCCCTTCTCGCCGAAACGAATGCGGTTCGGCATGACGAGATCCGGGTGAAAGCTCCGTTCACCATGCCGGTCATCAAGGTGCCGGTGTTTCCTGATAGGAACTTCAACGTCACGCAATACCACGAAGGCAGAACCGGCGAGATCTCCGACGCCATCCGCAAGGCCATCACCGCCTGCCACGACGCGGGCGGCGGCCGCGTGGTGATTCCCAAAGGCCAATGGAGGACCGGCAAAATCCATTTCAAAAGCAACGTGAACCTGCATCTCGAAAAGGACGCCCGGCTCACCTTCAGCGGCGATCCGAAAGACTACCTGCCCGCCGTGCAATCGAGCTGGGAGGGCTTCGAGTGCTTCAACTACTCGCCGCTCGTTTACGCGTTCGGCTGCGAGAACGTCGCCCTCACCGGCGAAGGCACGCTCGAAGCCGACATGGAGACTTGGGAGAAATGGATGAAGCGCCCGCCCGCCCACCTCGAGGCGTTGAAAAAACTCTATACCTTCACCTCCACCAACGCCCCCGTCGAACAACGCCGGATGGCCGAGGGCGAGAACAACCTGCGCCCGCAGTTCATCCAGTTCAACCGCTGCAGGAACGTTCTGATAGAAAACGTGCGGATCCGCAACAGCCCGTTCTGGACCATCCACCTGCTTCTATCCGAGTCCGTCGTCATCCGCGGCGTCGACATCCGGGCGCACGGCCACAACAACGACGGCATCGATCCCGAAATGACCCGCAACCTGCTCGTCGAAAACTGCCGCTTCGACCAGGGCGACGACGCCGTCGCCATCAAGTCCGGCAGCAACCACGACGGCTGGCGGCTCGACACGCCCACGGAAAACGTCGTCATCCGCAATTGCCAGGTCATCGCCGGCCACCAGCTGGTCGCCATCGGCAGCGAGCTATCCGGTGGCGTGCGCAACGTCTATGTGCACGACTGCAAGTTCGCCCCCGGCTACAAGCCATTCAACCTGCTCTTCATCAAAACGAACCTCCGCCGCGGCGGCTTCGTCGAGAACATCCACATGGAGAACATCAAGGCCTCCGCCATCCGCGAGAGCGTGTTGGGCATCGAGACCGACGTTCTCTATCAGTGGAAGACCCTCGTGCCAACCTACGAGGAGCGCCTCACCAAAATCAGCGGCATCCACGTCTCCAACATCGAGATCGCGGAAACCGGCATCCCGTTCCGCATCGAGGGCGACCCGGGCGAACCCGTGAAAGACGTCACCCTCGACAACATCGCCATCGGCAAGGCCCGCGGAAAAAAGAACGACTACAAAAACGCGGAGAACGTGCAGGAAACCAACGTCACCATCGGCGAACTGCTGCCGGCGGATCGAAAGACAAAATAGCGCCCCTCCTATCCGCCCTAGCTGTTATCCCGTCATGCTCTCCCGCGCTTTGATCTGTTCCACGGCGTTCACCGCCCGCCGGGCTACATCGATCAACCGGCGGCCATGGGATCGACCCGCCCGCCGTGAAATACCGCGGCAGGCGCAGGGCTTCGGCGATGAAATCGCGCTTGATACTCCATGGGTGTTAGGTCTCGGCGGCGAGTGGTGGAAACTCCAGCCGAAGGAGATCACGGATGTGTTTTCACAAGCGGGAAAGGCCGAGGTCCCTTTCCTCTCTCAGCCGCCGCGCCACTACCTCGGCGCGGCATGATACCAGCGCGACGTCGTCATCCCGCAGGATGCGAAGGATCAACGGGCGGAGTTGTTTCTCGAACGTCCGCGCCGGGGGGCCACCGTGTGGATCGATGACCGGGAAATCGGCTCGGCCCGCAGCCTGGTCGCTCCCCATCAGTTCGATCCGGGCATCCTAACACCCGGGCCGCACCCTCCCGACGTGACCCTCGTATCCTCTGCCGGAACCCATTCCCGCAAGATCACATCCGGTCTGCGCGAGCCTCCCGGGAGCGCGAGTCTGCGACTCGCCGACCCTGAAAAGAGAAAGGGATCGTCCGAAGGGCAACTCTTTCGCGCCCCATGGGCATGCGGGTCGCAGACTCGCGATCCCAGGGCGCTCTGGCAACCTCAGGCGCGCCCACGGGAATCTCCGCCAATTCCCGTCAGTTCCGCGCGGGGACGAGCAGCCGCACCGGACCTAACAATCCGGAATCCAGCGGCTTCCATCCGGCGGCGTCGAAGAGTTGGTAGTCGATGTTGACGAAGTTGATCTCGTGAAACTGTTTCCACGGCACCTTGCGCCGGTCGAGGTCGGCGATGCGGTTGGCCGCGAGGTTGGTGACTTCGATTTCCAACAGGTTTTCGCCCGCTTTGAGCGCGCGGCTGATTTCGATGACATGAGGCGCGCACCATGAAATCCCGAGCGCCTGCCCGTTGAGGGAGACGCGCGCGGTGCTGGCGACGCGGCCGAGGTCGAGGCGGCAGGAGGCGGGAAGGGGTTGCGTGAGGTTGAACGTGGTGGTGTAGCGCGCGGTGCCGGAGAAATCCGCGGCGCCGGGCAGGGTGGTCCATGAGCCGGGTTGGATAGAGTCTGCGAGAGCCGGAAGCAAGGGGCCGCCTTCGATGAATTCGATTTTCCACGGTCCTTCGATGGCGATGGATGCCGGATTTGCCGGAGGCTTGATCCATGGCCCGCCCTTGACCACGCGGTCGGTGAAGGTGCGGAGGATGATCGATTGGCCGGGTTCGAGACGCAGGGAAAAGGCGTTGCTGGATACCACACCGCGGTGCGACGGCGACCATGGATCGAAGACCACCGCGCTCTTGAACGGAGTGGCGAGCGGGAGTTCGCGATCGAACGTTTCCTTGCCGCGGTTCACGATGAAATAATGGTGGCCCTCCGCATGGCTGCGGCGGACGAAGCGGAGGCCGAAATCGGTCATTTTTTCCTGACGGCAGTTTAATTTCGACAGCGGCAGGATGGTGCTGCCTTCGCAGGAAATGACGCCGGCTCCGGCTTTTCCATGCGCGAGAAGCGCGTCCCGGCGTTCGGCCTGTTGGTGGAATCCGGGAACCTCCTGCGGCCATCCGTCCTGCACGATGACGTTCGCTCCCTGCGCTTGGAGTTCGAGGATCCGTTTGAGGGTTTCCGGCTGCATGCGCTTCACCCCGGGCAGCACGAGAGCGCGGAAGGCGTTGTGACCGAGCTGGATTCTCCCATTCCTGACGGTGGCTTTGGCGAGCATGTCATCCGAGGCATAATCGAAGGCGATGCCGTGGTTCCACAAATCCATGCTGGTTTGGTAGAAGGTGGTGGGCCACAGCCATTCATTCTGGTTGTGGACGGTGAAGAGCGGGAGTTTGTCCTGCTTGTGATGCCACAGGTCATGGATCGGATAGTAGAGCAACACGTCAGAGTCCGGCTTTCCATCCTGAAGGATGGACTGGCAGCGTTCGAGATAACCGGTAAAGGCGGATAGATCGCGCCAGAGCCCGCCGTTTTTGCCCATGTGGGTGGAGGCGTAAAACAACCAACCGGGCCACTTCGCGTCATCGGGCGAATAGGGTATGCCGTGGAAGAAGACATGGTTTACGCCGCCGAGAAAGACGAAGTCGGCGGCATCCTTGAGCTTTTCCGGTGTCACCTGGAAATGCTCGTCGAGCCAGGTGAAGGTTTCGGCGCTGACCAGCGTGTTGCCATTCGCGTGGGTGGCGGACGCGGCGATGCGCAGCATCGGAATCTGGTTTTCATCCACATGGCGGAAAATCTCGGTCTCCGGGATTTCCGAGACGGCATAGTGGTCCAACAGGTTTCCGGGCGAGCCGTGCGCCTGATTGCGGGTGACGCCGCCCTGCGTCTTGGTCCAGTCATGCCACCGCCGGAGGTAGGCGAGGTGCAGCTCGTTGAGGGTTTCGCGATAGTCGGAGCCGACCCGCAAGACGGTGTCGGCATCACCGATCCCGGCGAAGGCGCGGAGCTGGTCGCGCAGGTCATAGCCGCGGCTTGTTAGGAAAGCCTCGGAAAATCCGGGCGTCCAGTCGGCTCCGTAGTATTCGAAGGAATCATGGAACTGCGCGCGCGGCATCGGCGCGGAGAAACCGGCGAAGGCCTGGTCGAAGGCGGTTAGATAATGGTCCATCGCCGCTTTGGAAAACGGATCGAGCACATGACCCTCGCCGCCGGGTGCCGCCCGTTTCACCTTCTGGATTGGGGATTGCGAACTCAGTCCGATGATCTCCCAGTTCCCGGCGGGAGCCAGCCATTCGAGTTTTCCGCCCTTCACCATCGGTGCGAGATCGATGGCCCCGCCGGTTTCCGGGAAGGCCCGGAGGGAATGAAGTTTGCCTTCGGGCAAGCTCAGCCGCATTTCGGAGCCGCCTGCCGTTTGGTGGCGGATGATCCTGAGCCCGTTAGAAGCGTTTTCTGAATTGACCTGCGGGCCTCCAAACGGCCAGCCGGTGCCGGTGGTCATGTCCACGCCCAGCCCGAGCCGCTTCGCCTCGCGGGTGGTGTGGGCGAGCATTTCCATCCACTCCGGCGATAGAAAATCGATGAAACGATCCTCCGCACCCTTCGCGCCGTAAATCGGGCAGATCTCCACGCCGCCGATGCCGTTTCGGGCGAATTCCTCCAGCTCGCGTGTCAGGTTCGGTTTGTCCACCGCGCTGCCCAGCCACCACCAGCGCGTCCACGGCTTCTGCGTCTGCGTCTCCGCGGGCCAGCCCAGCGGATCGGTCGGAAAGTCCGCCGCGCTGGCAAGGGTCAGGGCTGCCAGCCATGGCAGGATAAATGGATAGAATGATGTCCTCATGATGGGCGGTTGCGAGCTTGAAGCTTGAGCCTTGAAATTGCAGTAACCCGGATGGGGTATGAGAAGGCGGAATTGAAAAACGCTTCTTGGTGGAAGGACGCCGTCGGCGATATGTTCGTTAGAAGACAAAGCCGGAACGGCTGGATTGCGAATCTTTTCGGCACGGGTGGGAGCGGGTTTGCCAGAGCCACGGCTGACGGGTGCATGCGTGGGTGCTGATGGGCAATCATTTCCATCTGCTGCTGGAGAGCCCCGAACCGAACCTGTCGGCCGGAACGCGGGTCTTGCTGGGAACTTTCAGCCAGGCGTGGAACAGTCGGTATCAGCGGCGCGGGCAGGGGTTCCAAGGGCGCTCAAGGCGGTGGCGGGCGAGCTGACGGAGAACGCGCATTGCTTCAAGAGCGTGCGGACCGCATCCACCCCAATCCGGCGCGCGCAGGACCATGTCAACACACCTCGATGACCAACGAATGGCTGGCGGTGCGACTTGGCATCGGGCACCCTGCCGCCACGAGCCAGCTTGTGAGCCGGACAGGGAAAAATCCGAAGATCCAGAACATCATCCAGAAGCATGAGAAAACAGTGATGCCCCAGGATTGACCCTATCAATGGCGTAGAAACCTGGAGATCTAATCTAGAGCCTGTCCCAGACTTCGTGAGTTCTTGTGGCCCAATGCTTTAGCTGCGGAAAAAAGTGGGCATGGAAGCCCGAAAAGACTCCCATGCCCGAAAT
>JBIPMR010000148.1:0-7229 GCA_044369025.1 Luteolibacter sp. | reverse complement strand
GCGCAGCGAATCGATGTCGTAGTCTTCCACCTGCACCGGAATCGGACCATTTTGAGTGAAGCCATCCACATCAACCTGTTGGTATTCAAGACCGGCAAACGGGCCGTGTCTCACCTGATCGTTCCCGAGCGTGTAGCCGACCGTCCACAGCGCCTGAACGCTGGTGGCGTCGGTATCGCTGTTGGAGGAGCCAAGCAGGATGCCCGCAGGACCACGCTCGGAATCCAGATTATGATCGCCGAATCCCAGAAGGAAATCGGAGTAGAAGCCCAGGCTCGCCCCCCAGGTGCCGTAAACAGCGCCACGGAAACTCTCGACATCCGAACTGAAGCCATCGCCGTCGAGATCGCTTTTTGAGCCATCAAGCACGATTCCAAGCACGAACTGGGGAGCGATCAGCCAATCCACGCCGGCGGTGAAGGATCCGGAATCGCCGTCGAAGTCACGCACACTGCTGGGACCTTCGAAATCCTGGCCATCATAGGACAGAGAACCCCAGGCATTACCACGGCCGAGGGTGCGGGAGGTGGGTTCACCGGGGACAAGGCCGCCTTTGGCATCCGTGGTGGAGGCACCGGGTTCCGAAACTTGTCTGCCACTGCCGCGAATCGCCGCGAGGTGCTCTTGGGTCTGGCGATGCAGGCGGTAGTTGCTGTTCACGACACTGGTGACCAATCCCAGCGTCGAGCTCGGATCGAGACCGGCAAGGGTCGCTTGGACCGCAGCGAGATCGGAATAATCCAGTGCGGCGATGAAGTCCTGAATCAGCGGGTTGTCGTTTCCGACCAAGCGGTCAAGTGCGGCCCCGATTTGGGACTGAACCGCCGAGAGGCCCGGAAGTCCCTCAAAGTCGTGCTGGATATCGATGATGAGGTCGCTGTCGTTGGGATCGTTTTGGATCACTTCGGCCGCAGCGCGCGCTGTGGTTGCGCCGGTGACGACGGGACTGACCGGATCCGCCGTTTCCACCGTGACGAAATACCCGGCGAGCACGGTGTTCTGGTTGTTTCTGCCGCCTTGAGTGGCTTTGAACCGACCGGTTTCGGCTGCGGACGGGCTGAAGTCCACGGCCACCGGGCCGAGTTCCCTTACGCCCAGAAGCGGACTGTCACTATCGATGATGGTGTATCGGCCTTCGGTAAGGGTCAGGTTGATGTTGGTGGGGGCGATGCGGATTCCGACTCCGGTGAGATCAAAGGAATTCCCCGCGCCCTCTTGGATGATCAAATCGCTGTTGATGCCATTCCGAATCGGGGTTTGTGGAATGATATCCACCCGCACATGGGTGGGTGGTTCCGGGGGGGCCACGCTGGACTTTGCAGCAGCAAAGGCTTCATTCGGAAGTGGAATCGGGATGATTTCCAAAGATTGCGCGACACGGCCATTCAGGGTGAGGGTCCCGACCGCATTATTGGCCGACGGGGTTACGCCGTTTTTGGCGCTGCGCAATGCGGGCTCAACGGAGTTGCCACCGCCGTTGAGCAGGATGTCGTTGGCACCGGCGGAAATGCCGCCATCGCCGAGCGCCATATCGATATTCCAGACTCCGGTTCCATCGAGGGTCCCGCCGTTGCTGAGGCTGACGAACGTTTTGGCGGACTCGTAGATATCGCCGTTTTCGAGGCGGGCGGGAACTTCGTTCAGGGCGAATATGTCGCCGTTGATGACCAATCCGCCGCCACTGACGTTGATGGCATTTGTAAACACCTCGAATGACTCACCGGGGCCACCGATGAAGGCGAATCCCGACTCGGATTTGTGGATCGCACCGAAGCCATACACATTGCCATGCACCATGTTCTGCGGCTGGCTGGCCGTCGTTGCGCCCGAGAAGAATTTCAGGATCTCCTCCGGTGATCCGGCGTAAATATCGCCGTTGATGATCGAGCCGGAGCGCAAATTGACCTGATCCCCGCCGCCTTGCAGGACGATGGCCGCCGCCTCGCCGTTGGTGGTGCCGTAGTTTTTGAGGGTTTCGAGGGCCTTCCCGCCGTTGATGGTGCCATAGTTGTCGAGAGTTTGGGTGGCGCTGGAAGCGAAAAGGACGCCAACTCCGTTGTTGCTGGTGATCGTGCCTCGGTTGACCACCGAGGACTCCGGCAGGGTTTCAGAGTCGCCATTTTCTTTCACGACTTTTCCGTCGTAAGAGACCCGGCCGATGATGATGCCGTATTGATCGCCGGTAATTTGACCGGAATTGATGATTTTCGCTCCATCGCCGGCATTCACCCCGGCATGGCCTTCGGATTCATGGTTGCCGATGATGGAGCCACCGTTTGTCAGTTCGAGTGACGTTCCGGCGGTGATGCCGTCGTAGTGCCCTTGGATGATGCCGTCGACTTGATTGAGAATCACCGCATTGTCTCCGGTATACACGGCACTTGCTGAGCCGTAGTACTGCGATGTCGAGCTTGCGATTTTCGAAACCAAGGTTCCTTCCATATCCAGCTCAACGTAGCTTTTGCCGGTGATGGTCCCCGAGTTGGTCAGGTTGAGATCGTCGTAGCTGCGGATTCCGCTTCCACTTTCCCCGGTGATGCTGCCGGAGTTGGTGATCGTGGCATGATCGTCGGCGAAAACGCCAATCCCGTTTTCTCCATAGATCGGGATCGAGCCCAGAGTGGTCCTGACCAAACCACGGACCCCGGTGATGACGCCGGCGTTGGTGAGGTTCAGGTCAGTGCCTGTATCGATGCCGATTCCGAAATCTCCTATAATGCTTCCGGTCTCAAAATTTTCAATCTTCAAGCCTGTGCCGCCATGGATTCCGTACGCATTTCCACTAATATTTCCATAGTTAAATACATTCCCAGAAATAAGTGATTCGTCGATGGTTTGTATAGTTTTTGCCATGCTGATTTGCGAAAAGCCTATACCGCTGAATTCGCCCCGGATGATGCCGCCGGACAGGTTGTTGATGATCGAAGATGAAGCAAAAGACAGGATTCCGGATTCGGACGCATCCAGGGTTCCCGCATTGTTGATGGTGTATTCAGGAACGGAGATCTCGACAGCGTTTCCGAGCGAAGGGCTTCCGGTGAGGACTGCACCTGCTTCGATGTCCACCGTGAACGGAGGAGTCGTTCCGCCGCTGGCGCGCAGCGTCCAGTCGCTGCCGTGGATCTCGTCGAAATTGCCTGGGACCACCCGGTTCCCGGCGGAATCCGGTTCGATGATGTTGGGTCCTTGTGCGTGCACGAATTGAATCGCGATGGGGAATCCGAACAGTGCGGGTAAAATCGCAAGGGGGGTATGGCGAATTTTTGCTTTCATTAGTGTTGATTTGGTTTGTCGAAATTCAAAGCTTGATTACACAGGGGGAGCTCTGATTTTCGGCCGTCAGCTTATGCAGAATGATATCCATAGTAAACAAATTTAATGGTTTTTTGAATCTGATATCAAGGATGCGAATCAAATTCAACCAATGGAAATCCACTGGCATGACGTGGATTGTGTGATGATGAGTCGGTTGACCTGACATGGCATGTATCAAAGTATGGATTGGGGGCCACCGATTTCGAACAATTGGCAATCCTGTAATTCGGGCGTTAGCAGCTCCCGGTGGGAGGCGAGTGCGCTTTCGGATCGCACTCGGGATTGACTGTCGGAGCAGGGCATGCAGGCTGGGTGCCTTGATTCTTCATACCCAACTTGCGGTCATCGGCGGCGGGCCTGCCGGGCTTCGTGCGGCGGAGCTTGGTGGCGCGGCAGGCATCGACGTGACGCTCTTCGACGCCAAGCCGTCCGTCGGCCGCAAATTCCTGGTTGCGGGAAAAGGCGGACTGAACCTCACCCACGGCGAGCCACTGGAGCGTTTTTCGACCCGTTACTCCGGGCCGGATCAACCGCCCGGGGTCTGGAGCGATTTGCTTGCGGATTTTGATCCCGCATCCCTCCGTGATTGGGCGGCGGGGCTTGGCGTCGAGACATTTCAGGCGACCAGCGGCCGGGTTTACCCGAAAGCACTCAAGGCGGCACCGATGTTGCGGCGTTGGATCGAACGCCTGCGCGGTGCTGGCGTGCGTTTCGCGATGAACCACCGCTGGGTGAGTTTGGAAGATCGCTCGCCCTATCGGCTTGGGTTTGAGAACGGCGAATCCGTCACCGCCGATGCGGTGATCTTCGCGCTCGGCGGCGGGTCATGGGCCAAGACCGGCTCGGATGGAGCATGGACGGATTTGCTCGGCAAACTGGGCGTCGCCGTCCATCCGCTCGCTCCGGCGAATTGCGGGTGGGAGTACGCATGGACTCCCGAAATTCTTGCTGCGGCCGAAGGCAAACCGTTGAAAAACCTCCACGTTCGCGCCGGGGGGATCACCGCCATCGGCGAATTGATGCTCACGCGTTACGGGCTGGAGGGGGGGGCGATCTATCAGTTGGGGGCGGCGCTTCGGGCGATGCCGGAGCCGGCCATCATCATCGATTTCAAGCCCACATTCACCCAAGCCCAGCTCGTCGCCAAGCTGCAATCGGTGCGCCGCGATTTTCTGGTAGAAGCGCGCGTCCGCTGGAAACTCAGCGAACCGGCGACCGCGATTTTGTCCCGCAAGGATTATCCGGATGCGGAAACCCTCGCCCGTGAGGCGAAGGACTGTGTGATCCGTCTCACCGGTCCGCGGCCCATTGATGAAGCGATCTCGTCCGCGGGCGGTGTCTGTTGGACAGAAATCGACGGTGGCCTGATGCTGAAAAAACTGCCCGGGGTTTTCGTGGCCGGGGAGATGATGGATTGGGAAGCTCCGACCGGCGGTTATCTGATGCAGGGCTGTTTTGCCACCGGCACGCGCGCGGCGAAATCCGCGGTCGCGTGGCTCGCGCGAAATCGTTGAGAAAGCGAAGGCGGCGGGGATTTTCCCCGCCGCCCTGCCAAAAACCGGTGGGCCGCCGTCGCCCCGAGCCGCGCAAGACGCGGAGCGGTGGCCACCCATAAAATACTCACATCATCAACACGGATATAAACGACTGAGGAGGCGGATTTGTTGCAAAAAAGGTCACGATTCAGGTGCGGATCCGAGTTCTTTGGGGAACATCTGCGCCTCGCAGGTGGTTTTCGGCACCCTCGCTCGTGGTAACGCTTGTCTCTGGCGAGGACATCAAAGACGACTCTTGTTGCGCACGTGCGGCGGATTCATCCGGCCCGCGCAGCGAGAGGCGGATGGAATGCCCATGAAAGGCGCTCCCTCCCGGATGGACTCCATGACCCGCTCCCACTTCCGGCGGACCCATTCCGGACAACGGTGAAATACAGCAACCCGAATGTTGAGGCGGCGCTACGGACCCCGCTTACGATCGCATTTTTGGGGAGCCGCATTCTTCCTCGCTCTTCATTCGATTTCAAGAGATTCAGACCCTCGACTTCCCGTGCTTGCCACCAAAGATAGCTGCCTGATCGCTTTTCACCGTCGTGGAATTACGGGTAAATGACCTCCTTCCCTTCGCGACCAAGATCCCTCGGGAGTTCTCCAACATCTCCGGTCTGCCCCATGCTGAAATTGAACTGGCCGCCCAGGAGGCGCTCGCCCACACGGCTCGCCTTTTTGATCCTGCCAAGGGCGACTTCAATGCCTATGCCGCCCGCGCCATGCGAAACACTCTGCGGGATCTTCACGAACGCCAGATGCGGCATCATCGTTACCACGTGTACGATCTCGACCTTCCAGTTACCCAGTCCGCCACCCCTCAGGAAGCCCGTGTTCAACAGATTCCAGGACGTGACAGGCCGCTGGCTGATCACGCCGCGGCTCTCGAGTCCGGGAAACGCCTCGAAACGGCGATGAGCACCCTGTCTCCGCGTCTCCGCCTCTCCGCCTCGTGGCCGAGGGCATCCGTGACGGCAAGACCTACAGTGAAATCGGCACCACCTTGGGTAATTCCAAGCAGGCCGCCCATAAACTTGCAGGCGCGGCCATTGCCACCCTCAAGGAACAGCTCGAAATCGTGGGCTTCCGGGGGGTCGACACCCTTGGCTTCCTCAAGTCCCGCGCCCAGGAATTCGAGCCCAGATCTCCTCAGGTTGACGATTTTCCTCCTCAACCGTCATCCCTCAATAGAACTTCTCATGCCCGCCTCCGTCCATCTTCAAGTCCGGAGGAATTTGGAGCGGGTGGTGGACAGGATGCTGGGGACGCTGATGGGATCGGATGAATCGGACGCACGTGCGCCCTCTCGGATGGTCTTGGACCCCCTTGCGGAAAACGGCGGCTGTTCCCGTGCGACGCCTGTCTTCGGCGAGGGCGCCAAAGACAACCCGCGAGGCGCGCGTGCTCCCTACCAAGAGCCGGCTTTAGTGCTGGAGCTTGAGTGGCGCGGCAGCGGTGAGGGACTCGGGAATATCGGACGGGCTGGTGTCGAATTCCAGGTCGCGCAGCCAGTCGCGGGTGCGCGCGATCTGGGAGGCGGCGCCGTCGATTTCATGCGAGAGCGCGCCGCCGTCGCGGCTGGCGAGGTGGTCGGCGCGGTAGAGCATGACCAGCTCGGCGATGCGTTCCTGCTCGGAAATGGTTAGGGCGCGCTGTTTTTCCGCATCACGGCGTTTTTGAAGGCGCGATTGCAGCGGTCCGAGTCGCGACTGCAACGATTCCGTTAGGCCGGGCTGGCTGCCGGGGGCGATGGCTGCCAGATCTTTTTCAAGCGCGGTGATTTGTTTTTCGAGTGCGGCGGGATCTTCGGTTTCGGTGAAGCGATCGAGCATCTCGCCGGTGTGGAGCAGACGGAGATAGGTCCAGGCGAGATTGGAAAGATGATCGTTGCGCTGTTGCACGAGCGTGCGGTCGAGCCGGTGATCGCGGCGGTATTCGTTTTGCAGCGCTTCAATATCGTGGGTCAGCACGTCGTAACGCTGGCGGGAGGAAGCGCGGAGAGTGTCGTAAATCTGGCGGCGGCGGAACAGGAAGTCGCGGAGTTTCGCGCTTTCATCTCCCTTCTCGCGGACGGCGATCCAGCGTTTGAAAAGCGGCGAGTCTGGCAGATAGATCCAACCGAGGGCATAGGCCGCCGCGCCGGCGACCGCGCCGATGCCGCTGAGCGTGGCGATGCCGATGCCAATGGTCAACAGCGCCAGCCACGCGTGGTGCGGGCTTTTGGCGAAGGTCGTCAATTTCTCAATGCCGGACATGGGGTTGCATGGATCAGCCATCCCTCACTCATTCCACCGTGAACCACTGGACTTCGACGCGGCGGTTCAGGTCGGGGTTTTTCCCGGCGGGTTCCTCCCAGCCGCGGCCGACGAC
>JBIPMR010000147.1:0-7251 GCA_044369025.1 Luteolibacter sp. | reverse complement strand
GTAGGTGGCGGTGGCCTCGTTGTGCATGCGGTCGAGCTCCTTGTCGCGCTTGTGGAGGGAGGCACCAAGCACGGCGTCGCGATCGCTGTAAGCGGAAATCGCGTCGCGCAGCAGGTGGTCGGCAAGGGTGTAAAGCGGTTCGATCAAAACGGCGTCATGCAGTTCCTGGCTGGCGCTCATTTTTTTCGAGCGCTTGGCGATGTTGGTCGCATGGTCGGAGATGCGCTCGAGATTCATCGAAATTTTCATCGAGGAAACGACCAAGCGCAGGTCGGTGGCCACCGGGTGGAAACGCACGAGGATGTCCATCCCGAGTTGATCGATGCGGCGCTCGAGATCATCGACTTCGTCGTCATCGGCGATGACCGCGTTGGCGAGTTCGATGTTGCGCTCCAACAAGGCGCGGATCGCGCGCTCGAGATTGTGGCGGGCCTTGGCGGCCATGGCGAGAACCTCACCACGGAGGACGGAAATGGCTTGATCGAAATCGCGGAGGATGTGGGCGCTTTGCATGGCGGTGGTTTTATCCGAATCTGCCCGAGATATAGTCTTCGGTGCGTTTTTGGGAAGGATTGGTGAAGACCTTGGAGGTGAAATCGTATTCGACAAGCTCGCCGAGATAGAAAAAGGCGGTGCGGTCCGAAACCCGGGTGGCCTGCTGCATGTTATGGGTGACGATCACAATCGTATAATTCCGCTTCATCTCAAGGATCAATTCCTCGACGCGGGCGGTGGCGATGGGATCGAGCGCGGAGCAGGGCTCGTCCATCAGAATGATCGCCGGATTCACGGCGGTGGTGCGGGCGATGCACAGGCGTTGTTGCTGGCCGCCGGAAAGTCCGTAGGCGCTTTCATGAAGGCGGTCCTTCACCTCGTCCCAGAGGGCGGAGCCGCGCAGCGATTTTTCCACGATGCCATCGAGCACGTCCTTGCGCCGCTCGCCGAGGATGCGCGGGCCATAGGCGACGTTTTCGTAAATGCTGCGCGGGAACGGATTGGATTTTTGGAAGACCATGCCAATCCGGCGGCGGAGCTCCACGCCATCGACTTCCGGGCTGTGGATCTCGATGCCGTCGATCCAAATGCCGCCGCGCACCACCCTGGCGCCGGGGATAAGGTCATTCATCCGGTTGAAACAACGCAGCAGCGTCGATTTCCCGCAACCGGATGGACCGATGAAGGCGGTGATCTCGTTGCGGTTGATCGTCATTCCGATGTTCTTCAACGCGGTGGACTTGCCATAGTTGAAATCCATCTCGCGCACCTCGATGGAGGTGACGGGTGTTTGAGCGGAAGTGGTGGAGGAAGCGAACATATCAACTGAAGCGGCCGGTGATATAGGCCTCGGTCTCAGGTTTCGCAGGCCTTTCGAAAACCTGCATGGTCTCGCCGAATTCGATCAACTTGCCCATGTAGAGGAAGGCGGTGCGATCGGAACAACGGGTGGCCTGTTCCATGTTGTGAGTGACGATGACGATGGTGAATTCCTTCTTCAAATCGAGCATGAGCTCCTCGATCTTGAGCGTCGCGAGCGGATCGAGCGCGGCGCAGGGTTCGTCCATCAGCAGGATTTCCGGTTGGTTGGCGATGGCGCGGGCGATGCACAAGCGCTGCTGCTGGCCACCGGACAGACCGAACGCGGAATCGTGGAGGCGGTCCTTCACCTCGTCCCACAGCGCGGCGGAGCGCAGCGCGCGCTCGACGGTTTCATTGAGCTCGGATTTTTTCGAACGTCCCGCCACCCGCAGGCTGAAGATGACATTTTCATAAATCGACTTGGCGAACGGGTTATACTTTTGGAACACCATGCCCACCCGCTTGCGCAGGGAAATCACCTCGACCGAGGGATCGTAAAGACTGGTGCCGGCGATGAAGATATCACCTTCGTGGCGCACGCCTTCGATCAGGTCGTTCATGCGGTTGAGGTTGCGCAGCAGGGTGGATTTACCACAACCCGACGGGCCGATCAACGCGGTGATCTGGTGCTCCGGAATGGCCATGCTGATATCAAAAATCGCCTGTTTCTCACCGTAGTGGAAACTGAACCGATCAACCTTGATGAAATCGGGCCGGGCCAGGGAAGCGGATGATGGAGAGGCGGGATTCATCTTAGAAGCTGCTGACGGCAAAGCGTTTTTTCAGGCGGTTGCGGATCAGGATGGCGGTGAGATTGAGGGAGATCACGACGACGATCAACAGCAGCGCGGTGGCATAGACAATCGGTTTCGCGGCCTCGGCATCCGGCGATTGGAAACCGAGGTCGTAGATGTGGAATCCGAGGTGCATGAATTTCCGCTCCGGGTGAATGAAGGGCGCGATGCTGTCGAGCGGCAGGGTGGGCGCCAGTTTCACCACCCCCACCAGCATCAGCGGCGCCACTTCACCGGCACCGCGGGCCATGGCCAGGATCACTCCGGTTAGAATGCCGGGCAGCGATGCGGGCAGCACCACGCGCTGGATCGTTTGCCATTTGGATGCTCCGCAGGCGAGCGCCGCCTCGCGCACGCCGCGTGGGACGGCGGAGAGCGCCTCCTCGGTGGCGACGATCACCACCGGCAAGGTCAGCAGCGCGAGTGTTAGGGACGCCCACAGGATCCCGGGCGTGCCGTAGGTGGGCGTCGGCAGGCGGTCGGCGAACAACCACTGGTCGAGTCCGCCGCCGACGAAATACACGAAGAACGCGAGGCCGAAGACGCCGAAGACGATGGAGGGCACGCCCGCGAGGTTGTTCACGGAAATGCGGACGATGCGCACCATCATGCCCTGCTTGGCATACTCGCGCAGATAGATCGCGGCAATCACCCCGAAGGGCGTGACGAACACGCTCATCACTAGGGTCATGATGACCGTGCCGAAAATCGCGGGGAAAACACCGCCCTCGGTGTTGGCTTCGCGCGGGTCCTCTTTGATGAATTTCCCCATGCGGTGGAACATCTCCCCCACCCGCTCGAAGAAGCCGGCGCGGTTCGAGGCGAACACGCCTAACAAATTTCCGGCGGGATAGGTCACCTCGCGGCCGTCGGCAGCGAGGCCGAGGAAACCCGAGCCGGCGAGTTTCGCGCGGATCACGGCGGCTTCGGCCTGCAGCTTGTCGAAGGACGTCTGGAGCTCGGCGCGGCGGGCGGCCGCAACCTCGGGCCGCACGCTGCCGGCTTTTTCGGCGCGGCCGAGCGCCTCGAGTTCGCGGCTGATGGCACCGATCTGTTTGCGCTCGATCACTAACAACTGCTCCCGGGCTTGCCGGCCGTCCTCCAGGATTTTGTCCAAAGCCGCCTCGAATCCGGCGGCGGTCGCCTCGATCCGGCCCGCGGGCGTCTGCAGCGCGACGGCGGTGACGATGGCCGGGCCGTATTCCAGGCGCTCGACCAACAGCAGCGACTCCGGCCGCGAGGTGGCCTTGATGGCGGCGCGGTCGATGTATTTGAAAGCCTCGCCGTTGAGGTCCTTGTTGCCGCGGAACACCTGGATTTCCTCGTGCAGCACGCCTTCGGCATCCTTGCGCTGGGTTTCCTGGGTGACGTAACCGGCGATTTTTTCGATCACCGCGCCTTGGCTGACTTCCATCAGATCGATGCGCCGCGGCCAGAAGGACGAGGTGCCCTTGATGAAAATCAGCAGAAACAATCCGAGGGCCATCGCCACGCCGAAGGCCAGCCCGGCGGCGGTGAGCCAGACCAGCGGCTCACCGCGGCGGGAGCGGCCGGTGGTGGCGAAGGCGGATTTGTCAGTTGCGGGGGATGACATGGATCAGACGATTTTATTGCGTTCGCGGAGGCGCTGGCGCAGCAGCTCGGCGATGGTGTTCATCACGAACGTCATGCCGAACAACACCACCGCGCCGAGGAACAAGGTCCGGTAGTGGGTGGAGCCGACGGGAGCTTCCGGCAGCTCGACGGCGATGTTGGCGGAGAGCGTGCGCATGCCGTTGAAGATGTTCCAATCGGTGACCGGCGTGTTGCCGGTGGCCATCACCATGATCATCGTTTCACCCACCGCGCGGCCGAAGCCGATCATCAGCGCGGAGAAAATCCCGGATGAGGCGACTGGCAGCATCACCGTCCACACCACCTGCCAGCGGTTCGCGCCGAGCGCGGCGGCGGCGGCGGTTAGGGATTTCGGGACGTTGGAGAGGGCGTCCTCGGCAATGGTGAAAATCACCGGGATCACCGCGAAACCCATCATGAAACCGAGCACCAGCGAATTTCTCTGCTCGAACGGGATGCCCATCGCCTGCGGCCACCAAAGGCGGAAATCGGCGATCTCCTTGCCGGTGGCGACATCCTTGTAAACGAAGAACCAGCCTTCGATCACCGGGCCGAGATGCCAGCCGAGCCAGCCTGCGAGCGCGACGAACGGCACCACCACCATCCACTCGCTGCCGTTCTCAAAACGGTTGCGGAAGGCGATGGGCAGGCGGCACCAGCAGTAGCCGGTGAGAAGCGCGGTCAGCGGCAGGGCGAGGATCATCACCGCCACCGACGGCACGCGGGTTTCGAGGATCGGCGCGAGCCAGAGGCCGGCGAGGAAGCCCAACACCACGGACGGCAGCGAGGACATGATTTCCATCACCGGCTTCACCACCCGCTTGACGGAAAGCGGCAGGAAAGCGGCGGAAAACACCGCCGCTAACAGCGCGACGGGGATCGAAAACAACAGCGCGTAGGCGGTGCCCTTGAGCGACCCGAAAATGAGCGGGATCAGCGAGAGCTTCGGCTCGAAGTCGTCGGAGCCGCCGGTCGATTGCCACTGATAGATCGGCTTCGCGCCGCCTTCATACCAGACCCTGCCGAAGAAGGCGGTCCAGTTCGCTTCCGGATGGGGATCGTGGATCGCATAGCGGCGGGCCTCGCCATCGGCGGCGGCGGCGATGAAATGTTCGCCCTTGGCATCCAGCACCGCAATGACCGGGTCGATATCGAGCGTGCCCTCCCAACGGACGACGCCGGAAGTGCTGTGGCGGATCGACAGGTCGCGGCCGGAGCCGGTGAGGAAAGTGCGGTTGCGCTGGCTGGCGGCGAAAATCACCTCGCCCGCGCCGAGATCGGGAAATTTCTGGGTCTCGCCGAACAGCCGCTCGCCGTCCTCCTGCGGGCGGAACAGGCTCCATTGTTCCTGCTGGCCGTCGGAGCCGGTGAGAACCACCGACACGCCGCCGAACAGGAAATCCATCTGGCGCGGGGCGACGCCGTCGAAGGGTTTGAAGGACTGGCGTTTGGAAACCCCGCCGGAGTCTGCTAGAAAATAGTCCACCTCGCCATTGCTGCAGGCGACGAGCACCAGCGCGCCGTTTTGCGAAGCGCGGACCAGCGTGGCCTCCGCCCCGAGATCCGCGGTGATGTCGGCTTCTCCCAGCGGCGAAAGTTTCCCCTTGCCCACCAGCCCGCGCTTCATCGCGAGGCGCAGCACGTGGACGGTGGAAGTGGGCCCGGTGTTGCGTTTGGCGATGATCACGCGGCCGGCACCGGAGTCTCCATAACTCACGGCAGTGACCGGACCGGCGCCTTTTTCCAAGGAAAACCACGGTTCCGGGGTGACCGATGGCTCGATGGTGGACTTGCCACGGCTGTCGAACCGGCGGTCGTATTCGACCAGAAAGGAGCCCACGCGTCCGTCCTCAAGACCCAGCGCGATGCGACGGTGGACGGTGTCGTAGGCGTAGGAGGTGACTTGCAGACCCGCCAGGCCGGGCACCTCGATTTCGCGCCGCGCGGAGTTTTCGATGTTGGCGAATACCACCTTGTCAGAGCCATCGTAAAAAAACGGCATGCGGCCCCACTCATCGACACCGATGATTGCGGGGCGGCTGCCCGGTGCCACTTTGCCGGCCGGCTCGACGTGAGCGGAGCGGAACAGCGGCACGACTTCCTTGCCGATGAAGTAGAAAATGCCGAAAACCGCCACGATCACGCTGATGCCGCCGAAGCGGATCGCCCAGCCCATGAAGCGGTCGAACCACAAAGTGGCGCGCGAAACCTCGAAGCGCTTGGGGTCGGGGGATTTTGGCAATTCCGGCATGTTAGGGTGAAATCGGCGGCGGCAAAACAGCGGCCCGGGCGAAGCTAGCCGCCCATCCGGCGGATGGGCAAGCCTCGCAAGCGCGGATTATTTGGACAGCGAATCGACGACCTCCGCCGCCACTTCGGCCGGCATCGGGAAATAGCCGTCTTTTTCAACGATCGCCTGACCTTCTTGGGTGAGCACGAACTTGATGAATTCCAGCGTCAGCTTGTCGAGCGGCTGGCCGGGCTTCTTGTTGACGTAAACCAGCAGGAAACGCGCGAGCGGATAGTCGCCGCTGAGGGCGTTGTCGTAATTGGCTTCGAAGAATTTCCCATCGTCGCCGGAAACCGGCAGGGCGCGGACGCCGGAGGTTTTATAACCGATGCCGGAATAACCGATCGCGTAAGGGTCCGCGCCGATGCCTTGCACGACGGCGGAGGAACCGGGTTGCTCTTTGACGGTGGGCTTGAAATCCCCCTTGGCGAGCGCGTGTTCCTGGAAAAACCCGTAGGTGCCGGATGCGGAATTCCGCCCGAACAGCGAGATCGCGCGGCCCTTCCAGGCATCGAGTCCGAGCTGGCCCCACTCGCCAATGTCATCGCCGCCCTTCTTGCGGGTCTTGGAGAAAATCGAATCCACTTGTTTCATCGAAACGCCTTCCAACGGATTGTCCTTGTGGGCGAAAACGGCGAGCGCATCGATGGCGAGCTTCACTTCGGTGGGCTTGTAACCGTGCTTTTTCTCGAACGCGTCGATTTCCTCCGCCTTCATCGGCCGGCTCATCGGGCCGATCTGGGCGGTGCCTTCGATCAGGGCCGGCGGCGCGGTGGACGAGCCCTTGCCTTCGATCTGCACGTTGACATTCGGGTAGGCTTTTTTGAAACCTTCCGCCCACAGGGTCATCAGGTTGTTGAGCGTGTCCGAACCGATGGAATTCAGGTTGCCGGAAACGCCGCTGACCGCCGCATAGGTCGGCAAGGCGGGGTCGAGATGGGATTTTTCTGCGGCAAAGGCGGCGCCGGCCAAGCCGAGAAGGACGAGAAGGGAACTGGTTTTGGTTTTCATAAATTGTCGATATGCGTGGGGTTCAGAGAATTTGAAGGGGTCATTTTGAGCGGCTTCAGACGACATCCATGGCGTGACGATCTTGTCACAATCGGCGGGTCTGAAGCCTTGGAAGGTTACCAGCTGAGGCGGAAACCGGTGGTCCATGCGAAGCCATCGAATTCACCGCCATCGTCCGCACCATCC
>JBIPMR010000145.1:0-7276 GCA_044369025.1 Luteolibacter sp. | reverse complement strand
CATCGACACCAGCGGCAATACCTGGGGGAATACCAATGTCTTCAGGGGCATGCTGGTGCTTGGCGCCAATGAGGCCCTGCCAACCACCACAGCGCTCAATCTTGGCGGCACCGACGGCTCCGGCACACTCAAGCTCAATGGCTGGAGCCAAACCGTCGCAGGCCTGACGACCAACGTCACCACCACCACCAACAAGGTCGTCAACGCCAACGCCACCGCCGGCGCGCTGACGGTCAATAACAGCGCGGCAAATGCTTTTGCCGGAGTGCTGGGCGGCCCGGGCACCGATGAAAACAACTTCTCCCTGACCAAGAGCGGCAGCGGCACCCTGACCCTCTCCGGAACCTGCTCTTACAGCGGCGATACGACGGTCACCGAAGGCACGCTGAGCCTCCCAAATGACAACCCCAACAATGATGCCTCCAGCGTGAGCATCGCCGCCAGCGGCGCGATCCTGGCCCTCAACTTCGCCGGCACCGACGCGGTGAGCGCGCTGGTCATCGGTGGAGTCCCGCAAGCGGCAGGCATTTACGAAGCCGTCGGCAACCCGGGTTCTGGCACTGAAATTCCCCAGATCACCGGCACCGGCAGCCTCACCATCACTCCCAGCGGCAGTCCCTATGACACCTGGGCCGACAGCAAAGGCCTGACCGGCCTGTCCGGTTCCGCGACGGACCCCGCTAAAGATGCCGACCCCGACGACGACGGCCGCAACAACCTTGCGGAGTTCGCCTTCAACGGCGATCCGCTCAGCGGCTCGGACAACGGCAAGGTCTTTGTCTTGAGGGAAGACAGCGATGCAGATGGTGATGCGACCAAGGAGTTGATTCTCACCGTTGCCGTGCGACCGGGAACTCCGGTCTTCGCTGGCACACCATCGCCTTCCGCGAACCTCGCGGCCGACGCCATCACCTACACCATCGAGGGCAGTCTCGATTTGGGCAGTTTCCCCACCACGGTCAACGTGGTGCCCACCCCGGTGACCCCTGCTGGCCTGCCTGCCGCCGGCTTGGGCTACGAATACCGGAGCTTCAGCCTGAATGGCTCCAACGGTCTCACCGGCAAGGGCTTCCTCCGCGCCAAGGTGACCTCTCCTTGAGCCGGGTCTTGAGTCTCCCGCCCCGCCGCCCGCTCCGGGCGGCGGGGTTTTTGTGAAAAGCCGCCCTCCAGCGCCTGTCATTCATGAAAAAATCCCTGATCCATCTCCACGAGCGGCTAGCTTGCGCTTTCACCGTTCTGGCAATCTTCGGCCTTTCGTTCCAGGCGTCCGCCGAGGGCACCGGGTTGACGGGTCAATATTACGACACGGCCGGCTTTGGCACGCTGAAGACGACGCGGACGGATGCGACGGTCAATTTCAACTGGGGCACGGCGATTCCCTCCGGCACGGCGATCACCCATGCCGACACTTTTTCGGTGGCATGGAGCGGGCAGGTGGAGCCGGAGTTCACGGGGATTTACACGTTCCAGGTGACGGCGGACGACGGCGCACGGCTGTGGGTGAATGATCAGATGATTGCCTGCCGCACCTACTTCGCGGCAACGGGAGCGGAGATGCGCGGGCAGGTGAATCTCACGGCGGGAACGCGCGTGAACCTCCGGCTGGAATACACCGAACAAACCGGCAGTGCCGCGGTGAAACTGGAGTGGTCGTGCGCGGAGCGGGCGCGCGAGGTGATCCCGGCGGCGCGGCTGTATCCGGCCCGCGTGGGCAAGACCGGCGGATCGTTGCGGAAAGAACACTGGAGCGGCATTGCCGGCGCGGCGATTGCGGCGCTCACTGCGGATGCGAATTATCCGGACAAGCCGAGCGGGCGCGAGTTCATCACCTCGTTCGAGTGCCTGGCACAGGATTGGGCGGACTCGTATGGCACGCGGGTCACCGGCTACATCGTGCCGCCGGTGACGGGGAGTTACACTTTTGCGGTGAGTGGCGATGAGGTGGTGGAGTTATATCTCAGCACCGACTCGACGAGCGCGAACAAATCGCTGGTTGCGGGCAGCGCCAGCCCGACCGCCTTCCGCGCCTGGGGCACACCGTCCACGGCGCGCACCCTGACACAGGGAGTGCGTTATTATGTCGAACTGCTGCACAAGGAAGACACGAACGCGGATCATTGGAGCGTGGGCTGGAAGAAGCCGGGCGATTCGGCGTTTTCGGTGATTCCCGGCAGCGCGCTCGCCCAACCCGGCACCACGACCGAGCAACCCACGGAGGCGAATCTGCTCAACACCATGGCACAGGAGCATCCGCGCCTGTTTGCCACGGCGGAGCGCTTCGCGAAGCTGAAGGCGGCCCATCTGAGTCCCGCTCCATCGCAGCCCAAGACCTGGGCGACGAGCGCGATCAACTCGGCGAACACCATTCTCACGCAACCGCCGGTCACCTATGCGCCGGATGTGCGTGGCACCATTCTCAACGAATCCCGCAGCGTAAAGGACCGCATCTATAAACTGGCCGTGGCCTGGTGGATGACGAATGACCCGAAGTATGCCGAACGCGCGTGGACCGAACTGAACACGGTGGCGGACAACACGCTCTTCCCGAACTGGAATCCCAGCCATTTCCTCGATGTGGCGGAGATGACACACGCCTGCGCCATCGGTTACGACTGGTTCTATCACTACTGGGACCCCACGCGCCGCACCACGATCCGCACCGCGATCATCAACAAAGGGCTCAACCCGGGCCTCTCGCAGTTCACGTCGAACGCGTGGTGGTCGCGGAGCACCGGCAACAACTGGAACCAGGTGTGCAATGGCGGCCTGACGATGGGAGCGCTGGCGGTGGGCACGGAGAGCGAGACGCTGGCGGAAAACATCCTCAACCGCGCCATCAACTCCACCCGCCCCTGCTGGAAACATTTCACCACCGACAACGGCGCGTGGTATGAGGGCCCGGGCTACTGGAGCTACACCACGGAGTATGGCATCCGCATGCTCGCGGCGATGGAGTGGGTGCTGGGCAGTGACTTCGGCATCGCGGCCACGCAAAACGTTTCCGAGACCGGCTTCGCGCCGATCTTGTCGCTGGGCACGTCGAATGTGATTTTCAACTACGCCGATTCCGGTGCGGGCGGGGCTTCACGCGGGCCGGTGTTTCAGTGGATGGCGCGTCGCTACGGCCAGCCCGTGTTTGATTGGTGGAACAATCAAGGCAGTGGCGGTGCGCTCGACGCGCTGTGGTGGAATGACAGCACCTCATCGCCGGCGATGACGGGACAGCAGCCGGACATGGCCTTTCACGGCGAGGCGGGCACCGCGTTTCAGCCGCAGGAAATGGTGACGATGCGCGGCAGGTGGAACGACTCCCGCGCCACGTTTGTCGGCGTGAAGGCGGGACAGATGGGCGCGGACCATGGCAATCTCGATGCCGGAACCTTCGTGCTGGATGCGCTGGGCAAGCGCTGGTTCCATGACCTCGGCGGCGACAACTACGCATTGCCAAGCTACTTCAGCAGCACCTCAAACCCCGCGGCCACGGATCGCTGGGATTACTACCGCATGAGGCCCGAGGGACAAAACACGCTCGCAATCAATCCCGATGGCTCCGCAGGCATGACGCTCGGTGCCGTGGCACCGCTGCTCGCCTATCAATCCGAGCCCGGAGGCACGGGTTCATTCGCGATCCATGATCTCACGCCCGTTTACAGCGGCATGAGCAAAGTGTGGCGCGGCACCCGCATGATGGGCGCGCGGAACCAGGTGCTCCTGCAGGATGAAATTCAGGCGGGCTCGGACAAGACGGTGTGGTGGTTCGCGCACTACACGCATCCCACCACGAGCGTCGTGATCGATCCCGAGGGCACGAGCGCGATGCTCACCCAGGGCGCGGAGCGCCTGTGGGTGAAAATTCTCGGCGGCGGCGGCATTTTCCAGATCATGGATGCCGTGCCGCTGCCCGGTTCGGCCAATCCGGTCACCACCCCCGCGCAAAACGCCAACACCGGCCACAAGAAACTTGCGATCCAACTCACCCATGTCACCGACACCACCCTCGCCGTGTGGTTCGTTCCTTTGCAAACCGGTGATTCAATACCCACGACGCTGCCCGCCGTCACCGCGCTCAACACCTGGAACATCGCTCTCGCCAACGACGCACCCGTCGCTATCAGCGGGGTGGCCACGAATATCGGCGAGAACCCGGTGGACATCGATTTGCGCAACTACGTCACCGACGACGCCACGCCCGGCGCGCAACTGCGTTTCAGCGCAAGCAATCCGGAAAACGGCAGCGTCATCCTGCTCGCCGATGGCCACACCGCCCGCTTCACGCCCACACCGGGCTACTCGGGCGTGCCGAGCTTCACCTTCACCGCGACCGATGCCGGTGGAAACGCCGACACCATGCTCGTGTGGGATTTTGACCTGCCGGACGGCACGGCAACGAACATCGCCACCGATGCCTCGGACCAGGGCCGCGATGGCACGATCGACTTCGCCGCTGCGGGCACTTACAGCCTCGTCACCGACCAACCGGCCTCGCTGGGGCCGCGGGGCGCTCGTTCCATCGATCTGGTCGAGGACGGCACGAATGCCACGCGCGTGCAGCGTGTCTTCGCCGCGACGGAATTGAATTGGAACACCGGCAACTGGAGCGTCGCGGGCTGGTTCAAGCGCCACGACACGACCGATGATGACATGATCTGGCACATCGGCGATGGCGATGGTTTCGGCAGCAACGACGAGTTGTATCTGAACTGTCCGGGCGGTCAAACGACGTTGCGTTTGCAGCACTTCAGTGCCACTGGTGCCGCGTTCGATGTGGACATCGTGAAGACGGGCGTCAGCACCGGCACTTGGTATCATTTCGCGGTCGTGCGTGACGGCTCCACCATCAGCCTCTACATCGACGGCACACTCGTCGGCAGCGACACGGTTTTCACGTTCGCCTTGAATCAAACCAGTCCGCTCGTGTTCGGCGGCCACGCCAACCCCGCGTTCCAACCCGGGCGTTGGTTCGACGGCGGCCTCGATGATTTGCTGGTGAGCAAGGCGGTGCTCGATGCCCCGCAAATCGGCACGCTGGCCGGTGGGATGACCGCGCGGCACTTCGGCGGACTGAGCGGCACGGCGAGCATTTCTCTCTCCGCCGCCGCGCTGAACTACGTCTGGACCAGCACCGCGAATGGCAACTGGACCACCGGCACGAACTGGCAGGGCGGCGCGGCGCCCACAAGCACCCGCGGAGCCTCCGTGCAGTTCTTCACCGGACAAACACTCGCCGGGGTCACGGTGGCATCGAGTAACGACATCGCGGGCAACTCCCAGATGAACAACCTCACGCTCGCAGGCACCAGCAGCGCCGCCACCACGGCCGCGATCAGCGGCGGCAGATTCCAGTTGCTCAACAACGGCACCACGCTGCCCACCGTGAATCTCACCGGCACCTCCGGTTCCACAACCCAGCCGCTTACTTACCACATCCACACACCGATCACGCTCGGAGCCGACACGACCTTCAACGCGACCCACAGCGGCACTTTCATCTTCAATGGCGAGATCACCGGCTCCGGCGGACTCACTCGCAGCAGCACGAGCAGCAGGCTCATCCTCGCGGGCGACAACTCTTACACGGGCGCCACCACGATCAGCTCCGGCACGCTGCAAATCGGCAATGACGGAGCAACCGGCAGCCTCGGCGGCGGCGACGTGATCACCAACGGCACACTGCGCTTCGATCGCAGCGGCACCCTAACCGTGCCCAACGCCGTCACCGGCACCGGCGGCGTGCAGATTGATTGCCCCATCAACGCGGGCACTATCGTCTTCAGCGGCACGAACACCTTTGATGGCGGCGTGAACGTCAGCAGCGGCACGCTGCGCATCACCAACAGCACCGCGCTTGGCGACGGCACGAAGACGGTGAACTTGAGCAACGGCACCGCCGGCGCACCCCAGCTCCGGCTCGATGGCAGCAGCGATCCCATCGAGCTTCCCGCGGGTATCAGTTATCTCACCAGCAACGATTCCACCGGAGCCATCGTCAATGAAGCGGGAAACAACACGTTGGCCGGGTTGCTCACACTGGCAGCCGGTGGCGGCTCCACACGGCTTTATTCGAATGCCGGCACCCTCACGCTCGCCGGCTCCATCACCACCAATACCACAGGCCGCACCTTGAAACTCATGGGCGCGGGGAATGGCGTGATCACCGGTGACATCCGCAATGGCGACGCGACCAACGTGCTCGCCATCTCGAAGGAAGAAGCCGGCACCTGGACGCTCTCCGGCCACAACACGCATGGCGGCACCACCCATGTGGTGGCCGGCACACTCATCCTCGGCGGACCCTCAGCGCTTGGGAATGGCGGCAGCACGTTTGGCACGGCCAACGGCGGCACCAGCATCACCGCGGGTGCCACGCTGGATTTGAATGGCCAGCAAAACATCAACGAAGTCATTACGGTGCGTGGCACCGGCGTCGGCCATGTCGGCGGAATGATCAACCACAGCGCCACTCTCGCGAGCATCGCCGGCGGAGTCGTTTCAAGCATCTCGACAAGCGCAGGCGGCGTTCACCGCAGCGTGCCGAATGTCATGCTCACTGGCAACGCAACTGCCGCCGCAACCCTCGGCCTCGGCGCCGCGAGCTTCACGATTGCAGGCGGCACGACGGCTTACTCGGCAGCACCCACCGTCACCATCAGCGGCGGAGGCGGCAGCGGAGCCACCGCGACGGCGGTTTTGAGCGGTGGCTTCGTTTCGGGCATCACGATGACGAATTCAGGCACCGGCTACACCACCGCACCGGCTGTCGCCTTCAGCGGCGGCACCGTGGCGACTGCTGGAACGAGTCCGACCGGCACGGGCAACGCCGCCAACTTCATCGTCGCTGGCATCCAAGTCACCCATCCCGGCAGCGGCTACACCAGCGCCCCCAGTGTGAGCTTCAGCAGCGGCACGGGCACCACCGCGACCGCGAACCTTTCCGCCGTGAGCCTGGGAGCCAGCGGCAGCATCGGCGGCACAGGCGATATCATCATCAATCCGGGCATCACCGGCTCCATGGCCATGACCAAGGTCGGCGCAGGCACGCTCACGCTCAACGGCACCAACACCAACACCGGCGCGACCACCGTGAACGCTGGCACTTTGCAACTCAACGGCTCGCAAACTTCCGCCGTGACCGTCAACACGGGTGCAACCTTCATCCACCCCGGCAGCGTCACCGGCAACGTCACCATCGCCAACGGGGGTCTCGATGCACCGGGCGCCACACCAAGCCCGCGCAGCATCGCCGGCAATTACACTGTCGCGAGCGGCGGCACACTTC
>JBIPMR010000146.1:0-7276 GCA_044369025.1 Luteolibacter sp. | reverse complement strand
TTCCAAAGGATGACGGAGAGCCCTGAAACCGGAGAAGCCTGTCGAGCGGAGGATCTCACTTCGGAGCGCTTGCTGCCCTTGGTTTATGGTGAGCTGCGTCGCCTCGCGGCCGCTCGCATCCTTGGTGGATTGCGGGGAATGACCTTGCAGCCCACGGCCCTGGTGCACGAGGCATGGATCCGGCTGGGTGGGAAAATGGACCGGAGCTGGGAGAGCCGGGAACACTTTTTCAATGCGGCGGCCCTGACGATGCGCCGCATCCTGATGGACCGCGCGCGACAGAAGGCCAGTCTCAAACACGGCGGAGGAGGGGAACCGCTGTTGATCCCGCTCGAGGCGCCGGACATGTCCGCGGACGAACGGCTGCTGCTCATCGAGGAGGGCTTGAAGCGGTTCGAAGAGGAAAACCCGGAGGACACCCGCATCGTGATGCTCAAGTTTTTCGCCGGGCTGACCAACCAGGAAGTCGCCGACTCGCTGGGCGTGAACGAGAAGACCGTCCGCCGCAAATGGATGCTCGCGAAGGCACGCTTGTTCCAGATTCTAACCGAGATCGAACAGGGCCGGGAGAAATCCACAACCGCCTGATGTCCGGAAATTTCCGTGGATTCCGAAGTTTCCATCAAACCCACCCATGGATGATCCGCAGGAAATCGACGAGGTCTTGTTCGAGACGGCGCTCGGCATCGACACGCCGGCATCGCGGCAGGCTCTCTTCGATCTGATCCGCGATGGGGACCCCGCGCGCTCCGAACGCCTGCGCGCGCTGGCCGCCGTCTACCTGCGGGCGGATCGTTTTTTCCACAGGGCCGAAGGCGCGCGAAGCATGGTGGCGACGGAAGCCGGGCAGGAACCCATTGGGCTGATAGATCCGGCCGCTGCCGATGAAAACCCCGCCCCGACACCGAACGAGGGCCCCGGTGAGCGCATCGGCCGCTATCGATTGGAGAAACGCATCGGCGAGGGCGGCTGCGGCGTGGTGTATCTTGCGGAACAACTCGAACCGGTGCGGCGGAAAGTGGCGCTCAAGGTGATCCGCCTCGGCATGGACACCGAACGGGTGATCGCCCGGTTTGAAATGGAGCGGCAGTCGCTGGCGCTGATGGACCACCCTAACATCGCACGGGTCCTCGATGGCGGCGCGACGGATTCCGGCAGGCCGTATTTCGTCATGGAGTGGGTCCGCGGCGCGCGGATCACGGAGTATTGCGACGGGAACCAACTCGGTCCCCGCCAGCGGATCGATCTTTTCATCGACGTCTGCAAGGGCATCCAGCACGCGCACCAGAAGGGGGTCATCCACCGTGACATCAAGCCGTCCAACATTTTGATAGATGATGGTGGGGACCATGCTCCGAAAATCATCGACTTCGGCATCGCGAAGGCGATTTCCGGCGAATCCGGGCCCGAGACACACCCCTCGTTTCACGATCAGTTCGTCGGCACGCCCGCCTACATGAGCCCCGAGCAGGCCGATCGCAGGGAGCGGGACATCGATACGCGCAGCGACGTTTATGGCCTCGGCATGTTGTTGTACGAGCTGCTGGCAGGGCGCCCGCCATTCGATGCCGCGGAGTTGTCCGCCGTGGGGCTAACGGAAATGCGCCGGATCCTGATCGAGCGGGAGCCGCCCGCGCCGTCCGCCCTTTTTGCGGGCATGGATGCCGCGGACAGGCAGGTGGTCGCCGCGCACCGCAGCAGCGATCCGGCAAAACTATCCGCCATGCTCAAGGGCGATCTTGATTCGGTGGTGATGAAGGCGATTGAAAAGGACCGTGGCGACCGCTACGAGACCGTCAACGGCCTGGTGATGGACCTCCAGCGCTACATCGCCCACGAGCCGGTGATCGCGCGTCCGGGCAAGCGCGTCTATCTGCTCCGCAAGTTCGTGCGGCGCAACCGGCTGGCGGTGGGAGCCGGTGCGGGCATCGTCCTGTCGTTGTTGTTAGGTGTGGGGGTGGCGTTCTCCTATTACCTGAGGGAACGCGAGGCGCTCGACGAACAGGTGCGCCTGCGGGAGTTCGCCGATGCGGCCCATGCGAACCAGCTCCAACGCATCGCCGAAGCCCGCGGCTGGGAGGAGTTCGCCCATATTTCCGTGCTGCTGAGCGAGGGCAAGACCCAGGAGGCGGACGCGCAGTTGCGGAGAACGCCGCTCACCTCCATCCGGCTCTCGCCACAATCGTCGGTCGTTCTCCGTTCGCTGGGAAACTGGAACGCCCTTCGCGGCCGGTGGCAGCAGGCGACGGAGTGTTTCCAGATGTTGATCAAGGCGGACGACCTGAGCCGCGGGGGGGATCTAACCATCTCGCTGGATCTGGTGGCGATCGGCAGCGTTCTCATTGAGGGAGGAACGCCGCAAGAATATGCGGCGTTCCAAGCTTGGGCGACGGACCGGTTTGCGGGTTCGTCCTCCGCGCTCGATGCCTCCCGCCTGGTTCATGCGATCCTCCTGGCTCCGGTCGATGAGCGGCTTTTGCAGCGGCTGGATCGGTTGAAGCCGGTGATGGAGGAGTTCGGAACCGAAGCGGAATCAGAAAACGGGAGGGATCGGGAGTTCGCCCTCTGGCGCGCCTTCGGGCTGGCCCTGTTGGAATACCGGCAGGGAAACTACCAGCGGGCGAAACACTGGGCCGATTTCGCGATGTCGTTCAAGGACAGCCGGGATTACATCAATGGCGCGCTGGAGCCGGTTCATGCGATGATCCGTTTCCGTCTCGGCGACGTGGAAACCGCGCGGGCGGATCTGGCACGCACGCGGAAGCGGATCGATAAGGCCTTCGCCCCGGAACTGCCGGCCGCTTACGAACCCTTCGGCCAGTATCAGGGATTCTGGTGGGATTGGATCATCGCCCGCACCCTTTTCCGCGAGGCGGAGGCATTGATCCCCGGCGCGGCGGGCGGAAAATAGCCGGGGCGTGTGCCGCTGCCGGTGCTTCCGGAGGAGGACGGGGAAATTATTTTCCTGCCGAATGTCCGGTTTTTTTCCGGGATTTCGAATTGTGGATGGTGGCCGGTCCTCCGGTTCCTTGATTCAAGCCTCGAAACCCCTACTTCCCGATGAAACCCAAATTCGCCACCAATCCGATCCTTCGTGCCCTGCTCGCCGCTGCCCTTGTTGGATCTCCCGTTTCGGTTGTCGCCGCCATCCGGACCAAGCTGGACAACACGAACAACCTCAATCTTAGCACAAGCTGGTCCGGAGGCCTCATCCCCGGTGCGTTTGACGTGGCCTCCTGGGATTCCTCGGTGACCGGGGCGAATTCCACCCTCTTGGGCTCCAATCTAAGCTTTGGAGGCATTGCCGTCACCACGCCTGGTGGTGCGGTGACCATCGGCGCGGGCAATGTCCTGACGCTTGGTTCCAGCGGCATCGACCTGAGCGCCGCGGCCCAGAATCTCACGATTTCCTCCGGTCTGACCCTCGCCAATGGTGGCCAGACGTGGAATGTGGCCAGCGGAAGGACTCTTGCTCTCGGCACCGGTGCCTTCTCCCGCTCCACGGGCACCGCCTTGAGCCTTCCGGGCTCGGGAACCGTGACCTCCACGATGACAGGTCTGGTCAATGCGAACAACACCCTTGGTCCCTGGGCCACAGTTGGAACCGGCAGTTCGAGCCGCTTTGCGACGCTTTCCACGGGTAGCATCATCGGTTTCACCGGTGGAACTGCGTCGGGTTTCAACTGGGCCTCGGCCAACAACAACACGTTCAACTACGATGTTTCAGCGGCCTTGGGAGCGACCGCCATTGGCGTCGCCCGTCAGGCGAATACCGTCCGATACACGGGGGTGGCGGGGACCCAGAACTATGGTTCCAACAACACCACCACCGTCACACTCAATGGCCTGCTCAATGCAGGCAGTGGCACTCTGACAGTCAGCGAACTCGGCGGTAGTGCACAAGGGCAGGTCGGCATCGGCACCAACAACGGCAACGAACTCGTCCTCGGGGCTGCCAACGCGGACATCACCGTCAAGATCCCGATCATCAACACTGGCGCCAACGTGGGCTCGCTTCTGATCACCGGCCCCGGCACGGTCACCATCGACAGCGCCGGTGGTGTCAGCACATACACCGGAGCCACCACCGTGGCGTCAGGCACATTGTCGGTGAGCGGTGCGGGAAACATCAACACCACCGCTGGCATCACCATCAATGGAGTGGGCGCGAAGTATCTTCACACCAGCTCGGTCGCCTCCACCCGCAATGTCACCCTCAACCGCGGGACCCTCGATGGCACCGGCACGCTGGGTTCGGTCACCGTGGCCGACAACCCCTCCGCCATCATCACGAATGGAAACGGTGGGGCCACCGCCCTGACTTTCGGAGCCCTGACCTTCAGCGGCGATGCCACGGTGAACCTCAACGTCGCGACCGGTGCCGGACTCAAGGTGAATGGCGCGCTCACCACCACGCCGGCCAACGGACAGGTCGTCCTCAATGTTCCGAATCTGCTGCCCAACGGACTGGTCAACCTGATCAACTTCGGCACCTTCAGCGGTAATCCCGCCGATTTCACTGCCAATTTCACCGGGCTTGGCGGACGCCAGATCGCGGGGGCTGTCCAGCTCGACGGCAGCAACATCGCGGTCAACATCGCGGGGGAAAACCTCGTCTGGACCGGGGCCGGCAGCGATGCTTGGCAGACCGCCACCACCGGTGACCACACCGGCCCGAACAACTGGGGGAGGAAAACCAACCAGACCGCCACCAATTTCTGGGCGGCGGACTCGGTCGAGTTCAACGACAGCTACAACCTCGGCAGTGGAAGTGTCGCGGTGACCCAGTCGCAGGTCAGCATCAGTGCCGCAGTCAGCCCCGCCTCCACCATCTTCAACAACACCGCGATGGACTACCAGATCAGCGGTGCGGCCATCGCCGGAGGCTCCCTAGCCAAGAACGGAACGGGCACTGTCACCCTGCTCAACATCAACACCTACCCCGGAGCCACCACGATCAGCCAAGGCAAGCTCCAGCTTGGCAACGGCACTACCGACGGCAGCATCGCCGGCTCCGCGTCCGTCACCAACAACGGGATCCTTGAATTCAACCTAGGCGGCAGCGTGACCGCCGCCCACCCGATTTCCGGGACGGGCTCCCTGATCAAGAAAGGGTTCGGCTCGTTGACGCTCACCGGCGCAAGCAGCTACTCCGGCGGAACCACCATCGATGAAGGTCTTCTCGTCGCCGGAAGCACCGCCATGAGCGGCGGACCCATCACCCTGAACACCGGCGGCACGCTCACCTTCACCGGAAACGGCCAGACCAGCGCCAGCACGCTGACCGGAGCGGGATCCATCCTCAACAACACCGCGAACACGATTGCCATCACCGGCGATCATACTGGATTCAACGGATCGTTCACCCACGATGCCGCGGCTAACAACACTCAGTTCAATTCCGCGGTTTCCGCCAGCCAGAATGCGTCGTACAACCTCAGCAACGGCGAGATTATCTTTGCCGCAAACGGCGATTATACGGTCAAATTCGGATCTCTCTCCAGCGGCGCCGGCAACATCCGGGGTGGCAACACCGCCACCGGCACCGCCACGGTGGAAGTCGGAAACCTCGACACGGATTCCCTCATCGCCGGTAACTTCAACAACGGCGTCACCAAGGTTCTTTCGCTCCAAAAGGTCGGTGCCGGAACACTCACACTCAGCGGCGGGGCGAACTACAGCGGACCGACCCTCGTCAACGCCGGTAGCCTCGCCTTCACCACCGTTCCAAAGGCCCTCGGAACCAGCGCCTTCACCATTGCGGATGGCGCGACCCTGAGCGTGAAGGCCGCAGCCGCGGGGACCACCATGCTTCCGACCGGGAGCCTGACTCTCGGTGCCAGCAACCTGGATCTGGACTTCAACCTCCTGGTTCCGACCATCACCCAGATCTCCACCGGCGATCTGACCCTCAACGGTGCGCTGACGGTGAATCTATCAGGCTCCACCGCCCTCGCATCGGGAACCTACAAGCTGATCGACTACTCCACGCTTTCCGGTTCCGGCACGCTCCCGACCGGCTCCTTCAGCATCGGCAACCGCTCCACCGGGACCATCGTCAACAACACCGTCGACACCTCGATCGACCTCACTGTCACCAACGACACTTTGAAATGGACCGGTCTCGACAGCGGTTCATGGGTGGTCGGATCCACCGGATCCAACCGCAACTGGAAACTCGGCGGAGCAGGCACGGCCACCGATTACCTCGATGACGACCAGGTGCTCTTCGACGACACTGCGGCAGGAACAAAGGCGATCGTGATCAACTCTTCGAGTGTGCTTCCCTCCCTCACCGCCTTCCATACGGCTACCAGTTCCTACTCGCTCTCCGGAACGGGCGGCATCGCCAGCGGCAGCTTGGTGAAATCCGGCACCGGCAGCGTCACCATCACCACCGCCAACACCTACACCGGAGCCACCACCATCAATGCCGGCAGCTTGTTGCTTGGTGACGGCACGTCGGATGGAAGCATCGCAGGCACCTCCGCAGTCACCAACAACGGCACACTGGCCTACAATCTGGTGGCCGACCAGACCGCCAACTATCCAATCTCCGGCACGGGAAATGTCACCAAAACCGGCACGGGAATCCTAACACTTGCAGGCGCCGGCACCTATTCCGGGGGCTCAACGCTCGACTTCGGTGTGATCAACCTCATCGGCAATGGCACGCTCGGCACAGGCTCCATCGCGTTGGCTTCGGACACCACGCTCAACATCAACAAGAACCTCGCCCTCACCAACACCGTCACCGGAGCAGGGGCGATCGTCAACACCGGCAACCTCACGAACACCGGCGACTTCTCCGGCTTCAACGGCACCTTCACCCACAATTCAAGTGTGGTTTCCGTCGGCTTCAACAGTGCCACCACGACCAGTCAGAACGCGGCCTACATCATCGCCGCTCCCCAGGGCAGCGTGCAGGGCATGGTCGCCGGTGCGAGCGGTGACTACACCCTCAAGCTCGGTTCCCTCAGCGGCGTGGCGAATTCCTTGTTCCGAGGCGGACTCACCGCCACGGGGACGACCACCTTGGAAATTGGAAATCTCGGCACGGATACCGAATTCGCGGGGTCCATCAGCAACGGTACCTCCAAGGTCCTCGCGGTTACCAAGGTCGGATCCGGAACCCTGACGCTCTCCGGTGGCAGCAGCTACACCGGGGTCACCCTGGTGAGCTCAGGCACCTTGAGTGTCACCGGCAGTCTCGCCGCAACCAGCGCGGTCACCGTTGACCTGGGAGCCACTCTCAAGGGAACCGGCACCGTCGCCG
>JBIPMR010000144.1:0-7289 GCA_044369025.1 Luteolibacter sp. | reverse complement strand
ATGTGGGTGAATTCCTTCCAGCCTGTTTGCTGGCTGGGTTTCAGCCTGATGTATGCCCGTGGCAATGCGGCGGAATTCCTGGAGCGCTGGAAATGGGGTCTCGTCGCGGCCGCATTGGTACCGATCTTCCTAATGACAGGGGCGGCAGGGCCGCTGGTCGAGCAGACAATGAACGAAGGCGGCGGTGTCATCCGGTTTTTTGCTGCCGGCAAGGCCTGGTTGATGCTGGTGCTGGTCATCACGTTGGGAGTGGTGATCAACCTGGAGAAAACGTTCCAAGCATCGGTCGGAATGAGCCGCTGGCGCATCAAATACATGTTTCTCGGCATGGCGATGATCCTCGGGGTCAAGATCTACACCCTGAGCCAGCATCTTTTGTTTTCGGTTTACGATCCCTCGCTCTCGCGACTCGCGACCTTGGGGGTGATCCTTGGATGTGCGTTGATCGCGATCGGGCATTTTCGTTCGGGTTTTGGTGAAATCGACCTCTACCCGTCGCGCGCGGTGCTGCAGGGTTCGCTCACCGTCATTCTCGCCGGCGGCTACTTTCTCATCGTCGGGCTGCTCGCCCAAGTCGTGGCGATAATGGGCGGTCTCGCCAGTTTTCAGGCGCAGGCGCTCGTGATTTTGCTGGGCTTGGTGGGATTGACGGTTCTCTTGCTCTCCGACCGGTTCAGGACCGGACTGCAGCGTTTTGTCAGCCGGCATTTCCAACGCGCGGAGCACGATTTTCGAAAAATCTGGACGGAATTCACCCGGCGAACCTCCAGTGTGCTCGATGAAACCACCCTCGCAGTCAATGCCACGGAAGTGATTTCCGAGAATTTCCATGTCCTTGGCGTGACCGTGTTTCGCGCGTCGATGGACCCACCTGCGCTGCTCTGCCTGAGTTCGACGGAAAAACAACGGGCTCTGACCCAGATCGACATGCACAGGTCGGGGGTGTCCGAGATCCGCGCACTCGGCAAACCTTTCAATCTCGAGGAACCCAATCATCCCTGGGCCGATATCCTCCGCGAACGCTGCCCGACCAAGTTTGACCATGGTGGCGATCGACTGGCGATCCCGCTGGTGGCCTCCGAGCACCTGGTCGGGTTGGTGATTCTGGCCGACCGGGTGAATGGCGTCCCATACAGCCATGAGGAAATGGACCTCCTCTCCTGTATTGGCGATCAACTCGCAGGCGCCTTCCTGAATCAATCACTCACCGCAAAAGTGCTGCAAGCCAAAGAGTTGGAGGCCTTTCAGACGATCTCCACCTTTTTTGTGCACGATCTCAAAAATGCCGCCAACAGCCTCAACCTGACCCTGCAGAACCTGCCCATCCATTTCGACGACCCCGAATTCCGGGTGGACGCCGTGAAAACGGTTGGCCGGACCGTTGAGCGGATCAACCAGATGATCCTCAAACTCAGCAGTCTGCGCCGTGAACTGCGACTGCGCCGACTGCCTTGCCGCCTCGATTTGCTGTGCGCCCAAGTGCTTGACGGTCTCGAAACGGAAATGAGCAACGGCGGTGCCATCCATCGTGACCTGCAAGTGGTCCCCGAGGCCGGTCTCGACCCGGAAGCCATTCACAGCGTGGTGACCAATCTGGTGGTCAACGCTCGCGAAGCCATGATCGGCAAAGGGGATATCCACGTGGGCACCCGTGCGGAAAACGGCCGACTGCTGCTGACCGTGGCCGACGAAGGCAGCGGCATGAGCGCCGAATTCATCAAAAACCAATTGTTCCGCCCCTTTCACTCGACCAAAACCAAGGGCTTGGGAATCGGCCTGTTTCAGTGTAAAAAGATCGTCGAAGCCCACCAAGGCAGCATCGGCGTTGAAAGCACTCCGGATCAAGGCACCCGCTTCACCATCCTGTTTCCCATCACCCCCCAAACCCCATGACAAAGCCCAAAATCTTGATCATCGACGACGACGAGGAGATTCGCACCCAGATGAAATGGGCGGTCGCCGCCGATTATCAGGTGGCCTTGGCCGGCGATCGCAAGGAGGCGATCGAGCGCTTCCGGGAACATCGCCCCCAAGTGGTTCTGCTCGATCTCGGCCTGCCGCCAAATCCCAACGACACCACCGAGGGAATGGCGACCCTTTCCGCGATGCTCACCTTGGATCGCAGTGCCAAAGTCATCATCATTTCCGGCCAAAGCGACCGCGAGAATGCAGTGCGGGCGATCGGGGCCGGGGCTTATGATTTCCTCAGCAAACCCCTCGATGTGGAACAACTCCGCCTGCTGCTCCAGCGCTGTGTGTTCGTCTCCGAACTGGAGCGGGACTACCGCCAACTCCAGAACGAAGAGCGCCCCGGCATGTTCGAGGGCATCCTCGGCAGCAACGAAAAAATGGAGGACGTTTTCAAAACCGTCGGCAAAGTCGCCAAAGCCACCGCCCCCGTGCTGATTCTCGGTGAAAGCGGAACCGGCAAGGAAATGATCGCCAACGCGATTCACCGCCGCAGCCCTTTCAAGAACAAGCCGTTCATCGCCATCAACTGCAATGCCATCCCCGAAAACCTGATCGAAAGCGAGCTGTTCGGCTATGAAAAGGGATCCTTCACCGGAGCCAACTCCCAGAAGATCGGCCTGATTGAAACCGCCGCCGGCGGGACGCTCTTTCTCGATGAAATCGGAGATCTGCCGCCGCCCATGCAGGTGAAAATGCTGCGGTTTCTTCAGGAGAAACGCATCCAGCGCGTCGGCGGCCGCCAGGAAATCGAAGTCGATGCCCGCGTCCTCGCCGCCACCCACGTCGATCTGACCCACGCGATCAAAGAAGGCCGTTTCCGCGAGGATCTTTACTTCCGCCTCGCCGTCATCGTCTGCAAGCTCCCGCCGCTGCGCGACCGTGGCGATGATATCATTCTACTGGCTCAGGATTTCCTCAAACGCTTCGGCAAGCAGAACGGTCGCGAGAACCTTTCGTTCGATCCCCAGGCGCTCAAAGCCATCGCGCGTTATCCCTGGCCCGGCAACGTCCGTGAACTTCAGAACCGCGTGCAACGAGCCGTAATCATGGCCGACAGCCGCCGCATCACCTGCGAGGATCTCGAAATCATCTCAAACGCAAACGGAGGAGAAACCGGAATTCCCTTCAACGCCGGGACGAAGGTTGATGTTTCACAAGCCGGTGGCCTGAAGGAAGCTCGCGAAACCTTGGAGCGTGAACTCGTCAACCAGGCGTTGGATCGCAACGACGGCAACATTTCCGCCGCCGCCAAAGACCTCGGTGTCAGCCGACCGACCTTTTACGAGCTGATGAACAAACTCGGGATCTCGAAGGACTGACTGCGAATCCTCTGCACATCGCGAATTTCAAATGAACGGGTGGCACCCTTTTACGAACTGAATCTGCTGAACGTCTGTAGGCCATCGAATGAAATAGCTGCTAGTGCATCAAACAATCAGGGGCGATCTCTCATCCCCAAAAACAAAAGAACCGGCCGGGCAGAAGCCCGGCCGGTGGTGTTTATGGCGTAACGCGCTTGATCATGCCTTGGCGAACTTGCGGCGGGCACCGATCAGACCAAGGAGTGAGAAGCCGAGGAGGGCAATCGAAGTGCCGCCGTCTGGGGCCTTCGCAACAGTCTGCGACGAGAATGTAAACAGACCGCCAGCGGTGTCCGCTGAAAAAGACCAGTTGCCGGGAGTTGGATCAAAACCGGTCAAGTTCATGGTCCCGGTTCCGGTCAAAATCAGTCCGGGTGTCACCTCATCGATAAAAGTGATCGACAACAGGCTGAACGTCGCCGTCGGCGGGCCTCCCAAAACCGTCCAGAGGGGATTCGCGACGGCCAGAGGTGAATAATCAAAATCCACATACAGGGCATTGTCACCGATAAGACCCGCAAGGTCTCCGGTTGCATTGGACACGATGGCATTCCCCGTCCAGCCAGCATTGGTATCGACAAAGGTAACTGAGTTGGCAGTTTTATCGATTACCACGTTGGAGCCGAAAGCTCCGATATCAATCGATCCGCTGAGAAACGCAGCTTGCGCGCCGGTGGCCAGCATGACCGCTCCAAAAACAGAAGCGAGGGGGGATAATTTGTTGATTTTCATTTTGATTAATTGATTCGAGTTTCCGATTTGCCTTCCCGACTTGGTCCGGGTAGAGCAAACTCAGGCATACTGAGCAATTGGCGTGCCAATCGATTTTTCCGGCCTCGGGAAATAAGATGTATCAACGAGTTGTAAGTGGAAATCGGGAAGCGACGAGAGCATGGGAAGTGCTTTCGTTGTTCGAGGATGTAAGGATATCTGACGATGGTGACGGTGGGCTTGGAATTCCTTACACGCATCTAGCCGTTGCGGGATTCCGCTGGAGCGAATGGCTCCTTCATGTTGTTCAAACCCAGAATTTAAAACAGATCATACTGCCCCGTGCTCGCCAAGGAGAGGGCGTCTGGCCGGCTTTCGAGCCCTGGGGTCGCCTCGACTTTAACATCTTTGGATAATTCAAAACCCTCATCCGGACTACGTAATATATACCATGAGAAATAAGGGAATTCATTACTCCCAGTTCGAAAGTGCTACCATGGAGGCCCTCTATCAAGAGGGTATGGATCTGTGGTTGGTAGTATAAAACTTTGTCTGTAAAAGGCTACGAAGCCCGAGTCCGCCGGACAGGCAGACGATGGAGCGTGTAGCGGAATGATCTCATCAACCTCCTTCTTCAGGACGGCCTCGGCGAAGGGCTCCTCAAAATTGTCGAACTGCTAATGCCTTGTCCTCGGCGTCTCCTGCGCCCTCTCCGAAGCCGAGGTCCACTGGCGCGACTTCCTTGCCAGCCTCAAGCAGCGCGGCCTTGGTATCCCCGACAGCGTCACCTCGGATGCCCATGTCGGGCTCCACTCACAAATCAAGCGCTGCGCCGCACCCGCGTCGTCGGCCTCTTCCCCAACGAATCCTCCCTGCTTCGGGTGGTCACCGACGTCGTCATCGAGATCTCCGGAGAATGGATCTTGGGCCGCCCGCCGCGGGGACTTCGGAAGGTTGAAGCAGCCCGATTGCCTTTTCTTAGCGGTAAAATCGGGCTCGCACCGCCGACAGGGAGAATGGCCATGCTGGGACCAATTTCGCAAAAAAGAAAAACCGCTCAAGTCGGATGACTTGAGCGGTCGTGAAGAACTTTAGCGAAGGTAGGAACTATGGTTTTACATCATCCCCAACGTTGGGTTCTCGGTCAGGCAATCACTTTTTGCGAAGCTTTTTGGCAACACCAGCGAGTCCCAAGAGCGAGAGACCCAGGAAGCTCATGGAAGTGCCACCATCAGGGACGTTGGCCGATGCGGTGGACGACCAGCTGAAGTTTGCGTTGTTGGAGGAGTCGGCTGAGAAAGACCAAGCACCGAGGGTGTCATCGTAGCCGGCAGCTTTGATAACGCCCGTTCCTAACAGGATCAGGCCTGGGCCGACCTCGTCGATGAAGGTGACTTGTGTCAGGTCGAAGGTCACGCTACCGAAGGTCCAAATCGGGTTGACAACCGCGAGTGGAGCGTAGGTGAAATCCTTGTAGCTACCAAAGGTGAATGGCGCCAAGAGCGTGGCAAAAGTACCGCTGCGGAAAGAGACAAGCGCGTTGTTGCTCGGAGAGCCCGGACTCATCGCTACGGTATTGAGCGTCTTGTCGAGGGTAACCGTGGACAAGGCACCGACGTTGATGCTTCCGGTGATTGGGGCTGCTTGGGCGACTGCGCTGATCGCAGCAGTGACAAGCAGAGTGGTGACCAGCTTATGATTTCTAATTTTCATGATGTTGATTGGAGGGGTAGGGGGAGGGGTAGGGGTGATGTCAAACTGGACTGCGACTTACAAATCCATGGCATTCTGATAGCAAAGGGTGTGCCAAACCCGAGTTATGGATTGTTTCGTGTTGGAAATCAGGGATTTGTAAAAATTTATTTTTTTGGGGGGGTGGCTGAGAGTTTGACGGTTGGAAAGATTCCCGACAGATTTTGTTAGGTGTGTAACAATTTCCATATGCGGGGTCTTGGTGGTGAAAGAGGCGTCCCGAGCCTGTGGCGGTGCGGGGTCATCAGGTCGGGACGCCGCTTGACGCGTTGAACCGCCGCTCGGTTCGAGCGCGACGGCCATTGCTAGACGTGGCAAACCACTCGGATTCGCCCTCGCTGAGATGCGTCCCGGGAACGAGGGTTCAAGCCAGATGAGTGGATCCGCCTGCCGTCCACGATTGGTGGTGGATCCTTGCCTTTACGAGATTCCCCGGGTGTTCGCCGCTTTCACGCGACGCCCCGGGGCGACCCTCTCCGATCCCCAGTCGGGATCAAAATTCGAAGGACCGAGGTCTGGTCCTGATGGGTGAAACAAATTTCCGGGCACCCGTGTTGCGGACTGCCCGGAAATCGTGTGGAGTCCCTTGTCACAGGGCTTGCGATCCAGAGACCGGGTCAAGGCCGCACCGTGAAGACTTGGCGGTAAAAACGGGTGGGATCGGCCTTGATCAGGCGGAATACCAACTGGTTGCGGCTAGTGCCCACCGGGGTAGAGGTCAACAAGGTGAAGTGAACGTTCTCGATCAGGGTGCTCCAGGAATTGTCGAGCGTGGTGGAGGTCTGGACAAGCGTTGAGAGATCGAGCGCATTCGACCGCTGGTTGACAGTGAGCAGGTGGTCCGCGCCATCCATGGAAAATGCAGGTGGGGCTGAGGGATTTGACGCTGCTGAAGGATCGAAGCCCATGGCGTATTCTTGGAGGTTCGGAATTCCGTTGTGGTTTTCGTCGCTTGTTGGATTGAGCGTGGGATAAAGCGCGGCATAGGTGACGAATCCGCCCTCATAGGCACCCAAGTCGACGGTTGTGTTCTGCACTCGGAGGGCGCTGGCGAGATCCAACGATCCCGGGTTGGCGAGGTTGTTGCCGACGTCGAGAGCAGGGGAGGTGGCCAGCAGGCGGAGGTCCTCGTTCGCAGCCACGAATTTCGGGTTATTCCCGACGAGTTGTCCGTCGAGGTTGGCGACCGACCAACTTACAGAGTTCCCCGCTCCGAAGCTCGCCGCGCCCGCCGCGCCTTGGACCAGCGAGTAGGAAACCACCGGAAGAGAGCCGGTGAGGCTTTGAATTTGTTTGGCAGCAGTGGTTCCGGTAACGCCGGTGTTGTCCCAGAAAATCGAGTTGGTGATCTGTGGACTGGCATTGGAGTCGCAGCGGAGGCCGGCTCCGGTGTTTCCCTGAATCGTGCAGTTGACGATGGCGGGTGAACAGTTGTTCAAAGAGATCCCGCCACCAAAGGGGTTGGAGTTTCCTGCGATCACACAATTGCGGATC
>JBIPMR010000143.1:0-7304 GCA_044369025.1 Luteolibacter sp. | reverse complement strand
CTCGATGGGGGAGCGAAATGATGGATCGTCTTATATGGCCGACTATCTAGGGTCGGATCATCCGGTGAACTCCCCCTTCGACTATAGCTTTGAGGGCCTGACCCCATTTGACAGCTTGCTTCCAAATGCGAGTGATAAAACCAACCGCGGCTATATCATCACCGGCTTCAACAAGGATACCGGCCTCTCGCGCTGTGTCGTTGCGGAGATACCCACCCGCCCGCTTCAATCGCTCGCCGAGTTGACCCACTGGGATGCGCGTTATGAAAATGCCATCCCGCCCTTCGCTTACAATATTGTGGCCAACAGTGACGCCACTCCACTGCTGCCCGCGAATGCCGTCGTCAACAGCAATGTCTCCAGTCTGCCCGCCAATCTCCAGCACGATGATTCCTACTGCATGAATCACGTGCTTTTCGACGATTGGTTCGTATCGTCACTCGCGCCGGATCCGACTGATTTCGGTGACAATGGCAAGGATCTGAAGACCGTTTGCAGCGAATTTGTCCAAGGCACCTCGCCGCTTGGCAACCGTGCCTATCACCCGATTGTCGAGGATGTCGCATCCTCTGCTTCAAACTCCGATTCTTACTTTAACAAGCAGGTCAACAATGCGGAGTCCTGGAAGACCATCGCATCCAGGCTGGAGGTTGAGGGAATGTTCAACGTCAACTCCACTTCCGTCACTGCGTGGCGCGCCTTGCTGGGCCATGCGCGGAATCAACTGGTTCCCTATCAAAGTCAGTCCGGTGCAACGGTGAATGTCTCGCTGTCTTCAAAGTCCGACCACGCCGTGTCGCGCTTCAGCGTCGCCGGCGCACCGGAAGCCACCGCGCCAGCCGATGGAGGCGCATTCAGCGAGGCCAACGAATTCGCCGGCTACCGGTTGCTGGATGATGACACCATCGATGCCCTCGCCGCGGAAATCGTCAGTCAGATCCGTGCCCGCGGTCCCTTCCTCTCGCTCGCCGAGTTCGTCAACCGGCAACTCTCTTCAGGGAAGCCCGCCCTTGCGGGCACCCTCCAGGCCGCGCTTAATCAATTGCAGGGCGGCGGGTCGGGCAACCCGTTTGCAGTGGTTTCAAGCCCGGATTTCACTAAGTCGTCCGGCGTCACCGCCGCCTACATTGATTCCGAATACCAATTCCCTGACGCCGCAGTCGGTAACAGCGCCTACGGTCTGCCCGGGTGGGTCCGGCAGGCGGACATTCTCCGCCCCATCGCGCCGATCCTGTCCGCCCGGGACGACACTTTCACCATTCGCGCCTACGGGGATTCCCGCGACAAGGCGGGCACCGTCAAGGCGCGGGCCGTGTGCGAGGCGACCGTGACCCGCGACCGCGAGTTCGTGGACCCGACGGACTCCGCCGATACCGGGACACTGCCGACCTCCGCTGCGAACCAACGCTTCGGGCGGCGCTTCAAAATCATCTCTTTCCGCTGGCTCAGCCCGGCGGAAATCTAACATTAAGCAACCATGCGCATCCTAAGTCTCCTCTTTTGTGGTCTGTCTTTGGCCGCCACCGCCCAGGAAAAAGCCACCCGGTCTTGCCGGATCATCTTCCTCAAGGCTCCGGAAAACGCCCCTCAGACCCTGCAGCTTTTCGATGGAACCACGTCGCAGGAAGTCGAGCTGCCACGGATGAACTTTTCGCCGATCTATCAGATCGCGCCGGGGGCGATCAACCTCAGGCTGTTGCCGGCACCGCCCGCCAAGCCGGAGGATATCAACCCGGCGGCCCCCGGTGCCAAGGTCGCCGCCGACGTCGCCGACTGCTACCTGCTCGTCGCCTCCGATCCCACCAATCCGGTGACGCCGGTCAGGATGTCGGTGGTCAACGCCGGCCAGAGCGTCTTCAAAAACGGCCAGATGCTCTGGTTCAACCTCTCCGATAAAACCGTCGGCGGACAAATCGGAAAACAGCAACTGTCGATCGCACCCAATGCGCGGAGCGTCATCGATGCTCCCGCCACCAAGAGCGAGGACTACAACGTCAACCTAGCCTACTACATATCCGGTAATGAAAAACTCCAGCCCTTGTGCGAAACCAAGTGGCGCCACGATCCCGCCTCGCGCACCGTCCTTTTCCTCATCAACGAGCCGGGCACCCGCACGCCTCGCGTGATGGGTTTTCCAGATCGGCGAGAGCCAAAAGTCCAGGCGACGACCGGTCCCACCGAGTAAGAATACATGCTCACCATTTCGTAACCCGTCTTTTTGATGATCTCATTCAAATCTCCGTGGATCTTCGCGCCTGTCCTGTCAACTTGCCATGCACCCGGTCAGTGCTGATCCGCTGGATGAGAGTGAGCGGAACGTTTTTCACCTCTCTCCGATCGGCGCGTGGGACGATGATGTCGGAAGTCTCAACAATGTCGCGAACTATCAATCCCGAATACTTTCACTCACTAGCGGAGTGAAGCCGAAGAACCTCAAGTTCGGCACGTCCTACGGACTTGATTTCCTGATGAGCGGTCATGGTTCCTACTATGACTACATCTATGCGCCAGCCCGGGTGCAGAACCTCGGGACCCACCATCTCGGCGAGGTGGATTATTCGATGGCACTCGCCCAACGCACCGATTTGTCAGGCTGAAACCTGTGTCGGTGGCGAATGTGGAGGTGGCTCTGGAGTATGCCTCTGGGGACCCTGCTTTGGGAAATGCCAATCACGGAAGGAGAGGACCTGCGGTTCTATCGATTCAAGTGGTGATTAGGAATCGGCCGGGACGAGTGCGAGGCGCAGTCCGAGTCCGTTTCCCTTGGCGCTTGGTTCTAGTCCGTTGCGACTTGCGGCCCGGCAGGTGTGTGCCTGATAGCCTGCGGAACCTCCGCGGCGGACGTGATTGATGCCTTGGCTGATCCATGGGTCGATGCCTCCTGGGAGCTTTTCGGCGTAGCTGTCCCGGCACCACTCCCAAACATTTCCATGCATATCCCTGAGTCCCCAGCGATTTGCTTTTTTACCCGCGACCGGACGGGGCTTTCCATTGGCGTTGGTTCGATACCAGGCGACTTGTGAGAGATGTCCGCACGAGTCGTTCACGGATGTCAGTTCGATCCCGCTATAGAGCGCGGCGGCAGTGCCAGCGCGGCAGGCGTATTCCCACTGGCATTCGGTGGGCAAATCCCAGCGATATCCCTTGGGCAAGGTCCCGGCATTTTGCTGCTGTTGGTTGAGTAAGTCACAGAAGCGTCTGGCATCCGCCCAGGTGATCGTCTGCACTGGCAGGTGATCGCCGCGGAATTCGCTGGGGTTTTCCGGGATGACGAGTTTCCACTGCGCCTGGGTCAGTTCGGTTTCGGCCAAATAGAAACCCCGGCTGATTTTGACGAGGACTTGATCCTCATTCGCGCCACGTCCGAGTTCTTCAGCCGGGCTTCCCATGGTGAACTCGCCTGGCGGAATCCAACGGAGCTTGAGCGCGGCGGTTTCCGAGACATTGACATAGAGTACCTGACCCGCCGGCTTGGCGAAAGAGGTCAGGGCTAACAAACTCCATACGGTTGATACGAGAAATCCGAACATTTTTCCGTGGCTAATCATATGTCCTTTCCTGCTTGCTCCTCGTAGATGAACGGCTTCAAGTCAGGATAGGTTGTCCACGGCTCCCATTTTTGGTTGAGCGTCTTGTAAACTTCCGGGCGGCGCTGGTGAAGCATGCGGTTGTTCAAGCGCTGGGTGCGGATCTCTTTCAGGTCGAGGGTGGCGGTGATGAGTTGCTCGGACTCAGGCACCGGTGCGGTGGCGTCGAGCTTCCAGCCGGGATACGAGCAGATCGCGGAACCGCAGCCGTTGGATGTGTTGGATGCGACGACGTGGGTGCAGGTGATGAAACTTGCGGCTTGGATGATGTGTGGCTCGACCATGCCGGGGCGTGAGTTCACCCAGACCAGGACTTCCGCGCCACGCAGTGACGGCATCATGAAGCTTTCGAAGAAGTAACCGTCATAACAGGTGAGCAGGCCGATACGACCGAAGTCGAGATCGACGACACCGTTTTCCCCGCCGAGGATCATGGTTTGCTCGCCGCGCTCGCCGGGAGCGGGTGGCCAGTTGAAGGGGGATGCCGAGCCGATGGCGGCATGCATTTTCCAGTGTTTTCCGGCGCTCCGGCCCTGGCGACCCACGACAAGGACTGAGTTGGCGTAGCTGCCCGGATCAGGGGGATGTTTCATGGTGGAGCCTGGCTTGCACTCCCAGCCTCCGATAATGACGTTGAGGTTGTGGCGCTTCACCTCTGAGCGGAACTTGGCGATCAGCGGACCTGCTGGAAAAAACTGGCCTAGCAGATACTCGGGAAAAACGAGGAGGTCGGTCTTTTCTGCTACGGCCTTGTCCATCCACGGGATGAGCATGTCCACTCGGTCCTTGCCGGCGGGTAGCTCGCTGCCGGATATGTTCATCTGCGCGACAGAGACGCGGACCGTGTCTTTTGTGGCATGTGGCTGAGCTGCGAACGCAAGCATCCCGCCGGAATACACGAGCAGCAGGGAGAGCAGTGGGATTCTCATGAGATGAAATGATCGTCGTTAGTTGATCTTGACGCGGGGCTGTAACCTTTCCGCTCCCACTCGGTCCGGGTGACGTTGCCCTGTGGAAGCGGTCTGAATCCGAAGAGGTAGTCGTAGTTTGCTGTTCCGATGCCGATGATCCCCGGGCTTGGATAGCGCTCTTTGTCCGTAGCGTAGGTTTGAATCGCGACGCCGAGTTGACGCATGTTGGATGCGGATGTGGATTGGTTGGCCGTAGTTCTGAGCGAGCGAAATGCGGTGAATAAAACTTCGGCGAGGGGCGCAATAATCGCGATGGTCACGAGCAGTTCGACAAGGGTGAAACCATTGTTTCGGTGAGGTTCGGAAATGGATGATGGGGTAGTCATGAGTGGGGAACTGGTCTGTCAATGCATTCCTCTCGTAGCGATACCCTACGAGCGCTGATCAAGTGCGTATATAGTGAATATCCACGTGGGGGTAACGATGCTCCACACGGGGTCGGATTCCATTGCAAAACCGCCTTTGTCCTGTCACTTTGGCGGCACTCTTTAGATCAGGAAATCCATGAACCTTCGTATTGTTTCTATTGCAATGGTGTTCGCCGTGTATTCGACCCGGGCCAGTGGGCATGAGTTGAAAGTGCCGACAGTCCCATCGGACGAAGTTGCCATGATCCAGCCGCCGCTCGAGGGAAGTGAGGCGTTCGCACGGGATCTGGCCGGCCATTGGCAGGGCTTGGTGCCGGAAGACCAAATGCAAGCGTTGCAGCGGATTTCGGAAAACCTTGGCTGGTTGGACAAGGCCGTCAAAGGGGAGGCTTCGGGACTGGGAATCCGCGAAACGGCGTGGTTGAAATGGCGGGTGAGCGAGGAGATCGGCGCTCTGGCTGATGGGATTTCGGGATTGCAGACTTTGGATTTCCGGAAGCAAGGGTTCCTGGAGTCGGAGCTAATCGATGTGGATCCGCAGCAGGGGCTGGTGGTTATCAAGGTGGTGCTTGGCGAGGGGCCGGTTGAGTTCGTGAGTCATGCCATGAACTTCACCACCGAGCGGAATCCCGCGCCCTACAACATCGCCGTCGGGGAAAGCGGCACGACTTATGTTCTATTGCGACTCGAAGAGGTTCCTGCGGGTGACCATTCTACGGTCCGGGTTGGATTTCATGCCGGCGCAGCGTCCGCCCCATCCCGTTGGTGGGCGTTCAACTTCCGCACGCCGCTCTACGGCAATCTCGGGGTGAGAATCGTCAATGACGCGGGCGCACCGGTGCCGGCGATGGTGCGTCTGACGGCGAAAAAGAGCCGCCGCTTATGGGAGCCTGCCGGAGCGGCGGACCTGCGGCCAATGATGAACGATGTTACCAGCCTGCCAATTTACGGGCCGGGCAGGGGATACATGATGTGGGTGCCGGAGCCTTGGCGCGGGCACTATTGGGTGATGCCTGGGCCCTTCGAAATGGCGCTGCCCGCCGGCGAATGGGAAATTCACGTCTGGCGAGGTCTGGAGAACATCCCCGTCAAACTGGACGTCACCGTCAAACCCGGAGAGTGGGCAAGGCATGAAATTTCCTCGAAACGCTGGACCGACATGGGGGCGAAGGGCTGGTTTTCCGGCGATGATCACGTCCATGCCCGGGTGATGAGCGGCGAGGATGCTGACAAGCTGATGGCGTGGACGCGTGCGGCGGATTTGGCGGTCTGCAATGTTCTCGAAATGGGCGATGAGTTGCGCACCTGGTACGCTCAGCGCGGATTTGGCCCGGATTATCGGGTGCAACAGGGCAACCACTGGATTGTTCCTGGCCAGGAAGATCCGCGGGGTGTGCTCGGCCATGCCATAGGACTCAACCTAACAGCCAGGGTGCGCGATTTGGATCGCTATTTGGACCAGCGCTGGGTGGCAGAGGAAATTCACCGGCAAGGCGGACTTTACGGACACACCCATGTTGGCGCGAAGGCCTTGTTCGTCGAGCGCGAGATGGCGCTATACACCCCTTTTGATCTTGTCGATTTCAACAGTGTCATGCAGGCTGCATTGAACACCGAACTGATGTATCACTATCTCAATCTCGGCTATAAAATGACTGCCAGCGCCGGCACTGACACTCCCTACGGCGGCACCGTCGGGAGCGTCCGGGTCTATGCTTTCACCGGGACTTCCGGTGAATTCAATCCGGACGCCTGGTTTCAAGCGGTGAAAAAGGGCCACACGTTTGTCACTACAGGACCCATGATCGAATTCAGTGTCGGCGAGGCGATTCCGGGGGATGAATTGGAAATCCGGGATGACAAGCCCTTGAACGTGCGGATCGCGGCGAGCGGCCTTGTCGGCAAGTCCGCTCCGAAATTCGTGCGCCTGATCCGCTTCGGCAAGGTTTTGAAGGAAGTGGCGGGGACAGGAAAGGGGAGTTTGGAACTCGAATGCGAGGTGCCGCCCGGCGACGGGGGGTGGCTTGCTGCCCATGTCATTGGTGAGGACGGCTCGGAAGCGCTAACCACTCCGGTGTATTTGCGGCGTCAGGGTTTCCGCACTTGGGATGTGGAGCAGGTCCCGCAGCTTTTGGAGGCTCAGGAGGCGGTGCTGCGCGACATCGAGAACATGGTTGCCGACTCAAAAAGGCTGTTGTCTACGCGCCCGATGGACTACACTCTGAGGTCGGTGGCCACAGGGGCTGCCACGTTACTCGAACAGGTGGCACAAGCCCGGAATCACTATCGGGAGCTTTCCACCATTCTCGAAAGAGAACTTATTTCCCGCAAACTTCGATGAATTTTCGTTTGGCATTCATTTTCATTGGATTGATCGG
>JBIPMR010000142.1:0-7318 GCA_044369025.1 Luteolibacter sp. | reverse complement strand
TCCGCCACCGTTCACGGCGAAGCTGGATCCACTGCCGGAGTGGGATCCGGCGGGAACAGGGGCGCCGACGTCGGCTCCGGCCCAGGTGTTTCCAGGCGCGGCCTGCCCGCCAAGCGGCTCTAACGACACATTGCTGAAACTCACCTCCGATACCGAGTTCTCAGCGTGGGAAGTGACCGCCAGACCCCACAAGGCGGACGCCGGGATATCGGTGAGGGTGACCGGATTTCCCTGCTGGGTCCAAGTGACGCCATCTTCGCTGCGAAAACCGGTGTAAACATTGCCGATGCGGGTGACGCGCACCCAATACGGCGCGCGCAGCGTGTGGGTGACGGGCTCGGTGTAGGAGGCGTCCTCGCTCCTGCGGGTGAACCGCACGCCACCGCCGTTGATGACGGTGGCGGCGACGTTGGCGCTCTCACGCTTGAGGGAAGAGCGCAGCATCAGGCCGCCATAGCTGCCGTTGGTGGCGGAAAACCCGCTGACACGGCCGGTGATGGAACCGTCCCCGGTGAGGGGTTTCCAAACGTAGCGCAACGAGTCACTCATTTCCTGAAAGCCCACGCCGGATCCCGTTAGGAACGCGGTGGTGGCTCCGAGCGTCTGGCTGCCGGCGGTGGTGGCATCGCCGATGTTTCCTGCGGTCCATGAGCCCCCCACCACCTGCCCGGGACCGGGCGGGATGTTCGAGAGATCCGGGACGACTTCCACCCGCACGGTCTTGACGGTCGAGGCGGCACCGTCGTTGGCGGTCACACTGATGTTATAACTGCCGCTGGCGGGAAACGTCACATAAGCCGGCAGTGAGTTGGGATTTGAAATCACCGCCGTTGCCGGACCACCCGCCTGGGTGATGCTCACGGTGGGGGCCGTGCCGCTGAGAGTGCCATCGATGACCAACCCTTGGCCCAGCGGAAGCGCCGCGTGGCCGCTGGCGGGCTTGCTGAGGGTGAGCCCGACCTGCGCTGCGATGTGCGTGTTTTGCAGCTCGCCGATCAGGGCGGCCACGGCCGCCTCATCGAGGGCACCGCGGTAGAGCCGCACTTCGGCGATCTGGCCATCGAGGAAACGGCTGGCGGTCCGGCTGCCGCCGAGTGTCAGAGCAACGGCATTGCGTGCAACATTGAGGAACTCGGGGCCTTGGCGGCGGCTGACATTGGCGGCGCTGTCGACATAAACCGCCATGTTTCGGTCCGAACCCGCGGCGTCTCCGGTGATTTCCGAGCCGTCCCATGAGGCGACCACGACATGCCACCGGCCATCGGAAATGTTAGGTGCGCCGTATTGGGTGGTGTCCGCATTGCCGACGCCCAAGGCGGGCTTGCCGGTGGAGGCAAGCGCGAGGCCCCAATCGTTTTGCACGCCGCTCTCAGCAGCATCCAGGAGGCCGGTGTTGTCGAACCACTGGGTCTCGCCGCCGACGCCTGCGGCATCCGCGCGGACGACCATGGCCACGGTGAAGGCGCTTTTGTTGGCGACGGGATTGGAGCCGGCCGCCAGCGCGAGGCGGGCGGTGCCGGGGAAATCAACCGCGGCTTTTCCCGCGGGCGTGGCATTGTGCGCGAGGGTGGCGGTGCCGCTGGCACCCTCGCCTGCGCCATTGGTCCAGGCCTCCGCGCCGCCCTGCCGCGGCCAACTCGTCACGGCAGCGCCATTCGCCACGCCTGACACCAAGTCCTCCGCAAGCCATCGCATTTCCAAAGCCGGCGTGGTGGGACGCGCCCATGAGTAACCGGTGGTGCTTTCGATTTGCGCCATGTCGGTGCGGACCCGGCCGTCCCGATAGAATCCGGCATCGGGTCCGCTGGTCACGCCGATGACAAACCAGCGGCCGTTTTCAAACATATAGAGCGGCCCGCCGGAGTCTCCTGGCGCGGTGCCGCCCTCATACCAGGTGGTGGGGCGGTTCACGCTCTGCAGCCGCGACGGCGGACCATCGAAATCATAGTAGAGATAATCCGTGGTGACGGCAGGCGGCGGCGAGGCGACGTTGTTCACCTCGATGCGGGTGGTCATGGCGCGGAAAACATTATCATAGAAAGGACCGGTGCCGCCATAGCCGATCACGCCATTTCCACCGTAGCCGACCTTCCATGCGAGCCGTCCGTTTTCCGTATTGCCGGCGTAAGGGGCTGTCATTTTTCCGAGCGTGCCGGTGAAGGGCGTGCCGGTGACCATGACGATATGGTCCGCACCGATATTCGTGAAAACCGCAGCGCTGCGCGACTGGCCGTTCCAGTTCGCCGTCACCGTGCCGCTGGCGGCGTAGCTCACGCAGTGGGCGGCGCTGAGCAGCACGTTCGGCGCGATCAGAACCGCGCTGCAGCCGCCGATGTTGGCGCGACTGGTGAAAGGCTGGAGATTGGCCAGCTCGATGGATTTCGCGCTACCGGTATCACGGTTATACATGACGGCGTGGGAGCGCCCGGTCATGACGAGCATCGCCACAGCCAGCCCTAGGAGGAATCGTCGTTGCATCGGGTGGATTTTTTGGAAATGCCGCAGGTTAATCCGGCAGCATCCACTTTCAAAGGCAATCGCCATCCCTTGTTTACGGGACCCGTCCGGTCTAGCCGCCGGCAACGGTCTGAACTTGATACACATTCCCCGCTCTTCGTCCCACCGGGACGGATCATCCAAGCCCGGCACGCAGTGCCGGGTCGGGAATCCCTGGAATCGGCGCGTCCTGCAGGGGCGCCTCATGCGGGAGAGATGCCAACGACCGAAGCCGCCGTCTCCAACTCCCGTCGCCGCCCATCGCATGAATCGTCCCTACAGGACGGAATTCCATGCAACTGCCAACAACCCGGCACTGCGTGCCGGGCTGGGATGAAAGGTCCCGTTGGGACCGAAGACTTTTCCGACCGTGCGGGCAATGGGTATAAAGCCATCGCATGAATCGTCCTTACAGGACGGAATTCCATGCAACTGCCAACAACCCGGCACTGCGTGCCGGGCTGGGATGAAAGGTCCCGTTAGGACCGAAGACTTTTCCGACCATGCGGGAAATGGGTATAAAGCCATCGCATGAATCGTCCTGACAGGACGGAATTCCATGCAACTGCCAACAACCCGGCACTGCGTGCCGGGCTGGGATGAAAGGTCCCGTTGGGACCGAATACTTTTCCGACCGTGCGGGGAATGGGTATAAAGATCAGGGCAACGGTGCCGGGCGACGCGGAGAGCGCAACACTTGCATGCCCGTATCGGCTAACAATGCCGCGTTGGCCGCGCCACCGGTCTGATCGTCCCAGACGGCGGAGTTGATGCAGCGATCCGGCCGCCGATGGTCCGCAGGGTGTTGCCAGCATCCACCGCGATCTAAAACTCAGCGGGTGGTGCGATGGTGGCACAAAAGGCGAGGAAAAGCACGGCGGCGAAGGGTTTCATGCACTTCGTTCTGGGATCCTGGTTCAGAGTGTGGAGGATCAGGACTTTGGCTTGACCACCAGGAAGTAGGCGGTGGGCAGCTCGGTTTTCGGATTCAAGTTACGGGTCGAGCCGTCGCCAAACAGGACGTTGGAAGTCCCGTTTTTCCAGCGGTAGATCCGCGGGCTGTTGGTGACCGCGCCCACATTGTTGAACCACCAGTTGCTTTCCTTGCCCTCCGCCATGAAGACGGTGCGTTCCGGTTGCTCGATGGATGAATAGGACCGGGAATAACCCCGGGCATTGTCGGAATTTCCTTCCGAACCCGGAGCTTCATAGAACGGCAGATTGGCACCGCCTCCATTGATGATGTAGTTCCAGCGGAGCGGAAGACCTTCCGCCGTCAGGGCGGAAACTCCGGCAAAATACCCTTCCGGCTCGGTCGGGCTTGCCGCGAGATTCTTGCTCCCGGGCCGGAGAAAGACCTCGCTTGCCAGATAGGGGTGGATCAAGGTCGGCCAATAGGTCCCCCCCCTGCGGCTCATGGCAGATAGCCGTTGTTCTCGGCGGAGAAGGTCATCATCCCGATTCCCAGCTGTCGCAGTTGGCCGATACTCACCGCCCGGCGGCTGCCGTCGCGGACCTTGCTGAACCCCATCATACTCAATGTGGCGATCGCCACGATGATGACGATGGTCACCAGCATCTCGACGAGGGTGAAGCCCTGAGGAGCAGACCGGGATGGAAAATGGGGCTTTGTTTTCATAAATTTGGTGGAACTTAACCGTGATCCGCCGTCTTCACCATCGCGTGTTCGCGGGAGAAATGACAAATGCCGCAGCATCCCAAAAGACGCCACGGCATGGTTGATAGGTCACTTCGGGCGGATGCCCGGGCCACGTTCGCCCCCGGCCGGCAGCCGGGGACGCTTTTCTAACTCTCAATGATCTTGCGCGGGATGATTCAAGGACCGGTCACTTTCAGGCGGGCGAAGTTTTTCACGGGACCTGCGGGGAAGGTGTAGGTGACGTCATTGCCACTGATGGTGACGGTGCCCGGTGAGGCTTCCGTGGTCCAACTTGCGGCGGCAAGGGTGCTTGAGGTTTCCACGGTGAAGTCGGTGTTATAGGCACCGGCGTAAGTCGCGGCCTTGGTCCAGGTGATGCTGCGGACGCCGGCGCTGGTGATGACGCTTGGAACTGCGGTGAAGCCGGTGGTGTTGCCGGCAGGACCGCCGATGAAGTATTCAAAACCGTTAGAGACACCGTCGTTGTCGTGGTCGAGGTTGGCCGCTTGTCCGGGAACGCCGTTGGTGGCGGCCCAGGTGTTGTAATTGTCACCCGCGCCAGTCGCCTTGAGATTGAGCAAGGTGCCGCCACCTTCGATGGCGAGCTCGAAGCCGGGAATCGCCGGATCGAGCACCGGCGTGCCGGTGATGTTGCTGGCCGTCATCAGGGTGGCGGCGACCGGGCTGCCGGTGACTTTCACTTTGGCGGTGGCTCCGCTGAAGGCAACGGTGCTGGTGGAAGTGGTGGGAGAGCCCAAGGTAAAGCCGAGGGTCGCGTCGCTGTTCACGGTGATGGGCGAGGTTTGGCTGCCACCGACGAGGGCAAGGGTGCCCGACTGCACCGAGGTGCTGCCAGTGTAGGTATTGGTGCCTGCAAGGGTGGCGGTGCCGGCCCCTCGCATGACGAGCCCGGTGAAGCGGTTTTCATTCGCACCATTGGCAATCGTGCCGCTGATGAGGTAATCGCCGGGTCCTTCGAGATTGAAGGCGCGGGTGTCGGCGGTCAGGTTGGCGGGCTGGGCGTTGCTCAGGATTCCGGAGAGCTCTAACTGCCCGCTGTCAGAACGCAGGTAGTAGGTTCCGCCTGGGTTGGTGATGTTGATGTCGCCCGTCCAGACATTGTTCCCGGAAACGTTCAGCAATGCGTGCTGGGTGGCGGCGTCCACATTGCGGCCGCCGAGGTTCAGGGCGACATCGCTGACGGTCACATCGCCCAAGAGACGGATGCCACCGGTCGAGCCGCCGGTTGACGAACTGATATTGGCAATTTTGATCCCGGTTCCGAGGTCGCTGGCTTCGTCCACTTCGATCCAGCCGTTGGCACCGCTTCCCATGGAAATGCCGCCCGTAAAGTCGTTTTCACCGGAGAGGGTGATGACTCCCGGGCCGGATTTCGAGAGCGCCGCGCTGCCTGTCAGGTTGATGTCCACATCCAGGGTGTGGGTGACATCGCCGACATGGAATCCGCCGGTGATATAATTGAAGGTGCGGGCGAGCGATGTGATCGAGGGAATGGCCGTGCCGGAGACGCCGAATTGGCCGCCGTTTACCGTAACCGGAGCGGCAGACGTCCCCAGTTGGGTCGTTGAGGAAACCCGCAGGACGCCACCTTCGATCAGGTTGGTTCCGGTATAGGTGTTGTCTGCGGTCAGATCGAGGGTGCCGGTGCCTTTCTTGGTGAGGCCGCCACCGGGGGATCCGCTGTCTTCGGTGATGAGTTTGGGGATGGTGATCGTGAAGCTATTGGAGTCGATAATCGCTCCGCCTTCCTGGATCTGTGCAACATTCACTCCGGTGGCAATGAAAGGTGTGGTGGCCAAAGTAGTGGAGTTAAAACTATTCGCTTTTGCCTGGAGGATGCCACCGTTGAAATTGACAGTGGTGGTGCCGCCGCCGGTTGACAGGTTGTTCGTGCGCAACGTGCCGCCATTGAGGTTAAGTGTGCCGCTGCCCTGTCCGACGCGGAACACACCACAGGTGAATATGCCCCCGTTGAGGGTGGTGGAGCCGGTCGCACCGTAGGCATTCAACACCTCTTTGGTACCTGCATCAAAAGTTCCGGAATCAAGGATGAAGCTGCTGGTGCTGGTGATGGTATTGCCAGCTGTGAAGACGAAACCACCACCCGTCACATTGACCGTGGCACCGCTGAGCCGGAAGGTGCCACCGCGTGCGACGACGAACCCGGTGGTCCCATCCGGTTGAGCGGTTGCCCCGCTGCCGTTGACCGTGACGGTGCCCGACTTCAGTTCCAAAGTGCCGGCGTTGGTATTGAGACCTGCCAGAGTGACTGTGTGGGCGGAGCCGGGATCATGAATCAAACTACCCGCGCCGGTCTTTCTCGCGCTGGCGGCGGTGGCGGAAGAGTTCTTCAAACCACCGGTGAGCGTCGCGGTGTTGGCGTTGGTTTGCAGGAAGCGGTTGAATCCGTTCAGGTCGATCGGATTCTGGAAGGTAAGCGCGGAGTTGGCATTCGCGCCGTTGAGAATGAGGGTGAAAGTGTTGAACTTGGTGTTGTCCAGCGGTGCCAGGGTCGTGAACGTGAGCGCATTCCCAGGGGATGCGGCGGAAGCAGCGATCGTGTTTCTGTTCAACGTAACGGTAGTGCCACTGATTGCGGTCACCCTCGAATCTGTGGCGAGGCCGGTACCGGTCACATACGTACCGATGGATATCCCGGTAGCGCTCGCAACAGTCACGGTGGGTGAGGCGTTGATAAAGGTGCCGTTGGTGGTGGCGGCGATCGTCGTGACCGGGACAAAAGTGAAATCCGCGCCAGAACCACCGATGTTCACGGCAAGATCCCCTCCGCGGGCGGAGAATCCCACGGGACGCAGGCCGTCCGTGCCACGCCCGAAGGCGATTTCGCCGGCGGCGGTTCCAAGGGCGCGGGTGAAAGTTCCATTCGTGCCGAAGTCCCCCCCAGCCGAACTGCCTACGCTAAGATTGGTGGTGGAGGGAAGTGCCCCAGGTGCGCAATAAAGGGAACCTTCGCCTAAATTCGTCGTGCCACCCCAGCTGTTTCCCGGGTGGGTGAGGATCACGCCTTGATTGCTGCCGATGCGGATGAGAATGCCATGCGCCGGATTCACCGCGGTGATCGGACCGCTGAAGGTGGTGGAGGTGCCCGTATTGCCAATGCGGACGGCGGAATCGTTGATG
>JBIPMR010000141.1:0-7322 GCA_044369025.1 Luteolibacter sp. | reverse complement strand
AGAGTCGCGGGGCGAGCCAGTAGAACATGCCGGCGGCCATGAAGCCGTTCCAGCCGAGTGCGGCGGAGTGGACGTGGCCGATGCCCCAGTCGGTATAGTGGGAGAGCGCGTTGACGGCGCGGATGGACAGCAGCGGGCCTTCGAAAGTGGCCATGCCGTAGAAGGTGATGCCGGCGGCGAAGAACTTGATGACCGGATCGGTGCGGAGCTTGTCCCATGCGCCGCGCAGGGTGAGCAGGCCGTTGAGCATGCCGCCCCATGAGGGCGCCCAGAGCATCAGGGAGAACAGCATGCCTAACATTTGCAACCAGCGTGGCAGGTCGGTATTGAGCAAGTGGTGGGGACCGGCCCAGATATAGATGAAGACGAGCGACCAGAAGTGGATGATGGAAAGCCGGTAGGAGTAAACCGGGCGGTTCGCGGCCTTGGGCAGGAAATAATACATGATCCCGAGGATCGGCGTGGTGAGGAAGAAGGCGACGGCGTTATGGCCGTACCACCATTGCACCAGGCCGTCCTGCAGGCCGCCGAAGATCGGGTAGGAATGGACCAGCGAGGTGGGCAGCGAGAGGTGGTTGACGATGTAGAGCATCGCGACCGTGATGATGGTGGCGATGTAGAACCAGAGGGCGACGTAGAGGCTGGGTTCGTTGCGTTTCGCCAGGGTCCAGAAGAAGTTGATGGCGAAAACCACCCAGATGATCACCACGGCGATGTTGATGGGCCAGATGAGTTCGGCGTATTCCTTGCCACGGGTGAAACCGGCGGGAAGGGTGATGGCGGCGGCGACGATGATCGCCTGCCAACCCCAGAAGTGGATGTTGGATAACAGGTCCGAGGCGGTCCGGGTTTTGCACAGGCGCTGGGTGGAATAGTAGATGCCGGCGAACATCATGTTGCCGACGAACGCGAAGATTACCGCATTGGTGTGGAGCGGGCGAAGCCGGCCGAAGGTGAGGAAGGAAATGCCGTCCGCCTTGAGCGCGCCGAACGAGAGGACTTCGAGGAATTTTCCGTTGAGCTGCCACCACGAGAGCTGGGTGGCGATGAGGACGCCGACGAGCATGCCGACGATGCCCCAGAAGATGGAGGCGATCATGAAGCGGCGGACCGACTTATCGTCGTAGGTGATGGTGGTGGTCATGGGCGTTGGCAGTTAGAGGCTGGTTTTGGCGGGCGTCTTCGCGGGTGCCGGGGTATCGAGGTCGAGGGGCAGGAGGGAGTCGCGCTCGGGGCTGGAGCGGCGGGCGCGGCGGATTTCCGCGGCGAAGCAGGCGATGAAGATGCCGGCGAGGCAGGTGGAGATTAAAATGGTGAGGGCGAGGACGTTCATGAATGCGGGATTGCGGAGATGATCAGGGTGCCTGCCCGGGTGCTGGGCGTGGCTTGCGATTTCATGTGCATATCCTATTCAATCCCGTGAAGCGGTGCGGCGCGGCGGGAGCTGGAATGGTGCCACTCCAAAAAAACATCGCCGATGATGTGGGCGATGCAGCTGAACGCGATGAGTTCGGGGTTGAGAATCAGGTGGCATTTTTCACCGATGTTGGCGGCCTGCCCGACTCCGGCGTGGAAGGTTTGGATTTCGCCGAGGCCGTCTTCCGCGGATTCGGGCCATTGGAAGACGACGTGGCCGCGGCGGCCGAGTGCGGCGAGGGTTTTGACATGGCCGGCGGCCTCCGGGGTGGCGTGTTCCGGGATCCCGAGAAGCTGGCGGTAATTGTCATCGGCGGAGACCTTGGCAACGAGCTCGGCGGTGGCGGGAAGCCAGCGGCCCTCGCCCTCGTCGTCGTATTCGTTGAGGTAGTCCGCGATTTCCGCGATGAGACCGCAGCCCGGCAGAGCGGGCTCCATGTGGAGAATGATCGCGCAAGGAGAAGCCGACAGGTTGGAATCGGCGATCAGCCATTGATGGAAAACGGAGAAAGTGGTGGCGGCGGTCATGCGGTCTTGGCGGGTTCATCATGAACATGGCAAGAGATCACCAAGGGTGCTCCGCATCCCGTCTGGAAGGACACGCGGATTTTCCGGCAGACGGAGAGACGCGGGTATTCAGGGAAGAATCATGAAAATCCCGCCGGCGCTGGCCCAGCTTGCGACCGGGACGGGCACCCAGCGGCGCTCGTAGCGCGGGCCCCACGAATCGCTAACAGCGATTTCGTGGGTCGCTTCGTTGTAGCCGATGACCAGGCAGATGTGGTGGTTGCTGGCGGGCTTTTCGGATTTCGCGAGCTCGGCGGCCGGGGTGGCGATCTCGGTGGTGTAGGCGCTCCAGTCCTCGATGCTTTCCCGCTGCTTGGTGTTGTTGTTGGCGATCTCGTTATAGGATTCCACCGAGCACATCGTCCACATCACCGGGATGCCTTGGTCGATATAGCGTTTGATATCGCGGATGCGGATTTCCTTGATGGCCTCGTCCTTGGTGCGCCGGCCTTTTTTGTAAACCTGGGAGCGCACGTTTTCCAGCAGCAGCTCGACCGAGGTGCCGCCGCCGGCCTTGCTTTCGCCGACCATCGCCAACAGGTACATGTCCGCCTCCAGGCCCATCGTCCGCATCGCCCGCTCGAAGGTGGCGGGGGCGCAGTAGCCTTTGGGGCCCTGGTCGACCATCGGGATTTCGGATAGGAACACGTCGCCGTTAGGGGATTTGACGATGCTGGCGAGCAGGCGTTCTTTCACCTCGCCGTCTTTCACCATCGCGGACTTGCCGCCACTGTCGGCGGTGGCGGAGGGGACGATGGCGAGGCTGACGTATTCGTTCTCCTCGTTGGATAGGATGAAGGCGCTGCCATTCCAGTCCCAGCGGCTGATTTTCCGGCGGGTGGCGCCTTCGCCGTAACGTTGGACCTTGGCGGGGCCGAGCACGTCGGTGAGCGCCTTGGCGACGGTTTCCTCATCCTTGTCCATGGCTTCCTTGAGGCTGCCGGCGGAGGCGGAGGTGCCGCCTTTGAAGTGATCCTGGCCGAGACCGGCGGTGCTGCCGAAATCGCCTTTGTTCGCGTAAACGATCGAAACGCTGCCGACCCAGCCGTCCGCGTCGGAATACAAGGCGACCGAGTAAGGCATGGCGCCAAAGAGCTGATAGTCCTTGGCATAGGCGGCGTAGAGGCGCCAGCTGCGGCCGTATTTCGACTGGGATTCGGGCCGGAGCTGGAGCGATTCCGCGAGGTCGGCGGCCTTGGTGGCGGATAGGCTGGCGCCCTGGGTGATTTGATGGCCGGCGGCGGCGTTGAGTTTTTTCGCCTCGTCGCCGGCGCTCGCGGCCTTTTGGGCGATGTAGGTTTGATCCTCTTTGCTGAGTTTTGAAACCGGGATATCGAAGCTTTTTCCATCCTCACGCAGCAAGGTGACATTGCCGCCGGCGACGCCTTGGAAGCTGGCCTTGAGCGGCTTGCCTTCCGCGCTGCGGAACACCCGCATTTCTTCGGCGTGGGCCAGAGAGATCAGGCAGACGCAGGCCCAGGAAAAACGACTGAGTTTCATGAGGTTCAAGGTCGCCATCCGTTTCTGCGGGTCAACCTTTAAAACCGCGGTTTCCTAACTCAAGCGAGCACGGGCGCGGCGAGGCCGGCGCGGACGAGCAGCGGTTCGTGTTCGGGATCGCGGCCCATGAAGCGGCGGTAGAGTTCGTCGGGCGGCAGGGAGTTGCCCTTGCTGAGGATGTGCTCGCGGAAGTCGCGGCCGGTGGTGGAATTGAGAATCCCCTCGGCTTGGAAACGGGTGAAGGCATCGGCGTCCAACACCTCGGCCCATTTGTAGGAGTAGTAGCCGGCGGCATAGCCGGTGGGGCTGCTGAAAAGGTGGTTGAAACGCCGCATCATTGACGGGGTGGGGGTTTTCAGCGGGGCGAGGTAGTCGGCCAGCACTTCGCGATCGACGGCGTCGAGGTCCTTGCCGAGGTGGTCGGTTAGGTGGATGTGGAGTTCGAGATCGAGCTTGGCGCAGGCGAGTTGGCGCATGAAAACGGAGGCGCTGAGGTAGTTCTTCGCGGCGATCAATTTGAGGAATAGATCCTCGGGGATAGTCTCATCGGTTTCGAAATGGCGGGCGAAGAGATCCAGCGAGGCCCGGTCCCAACAGAAGTTTTCCATGATCTGTGAGGGCAGCTCGACAAAATCCCAAGGGACGTTGGTGCCGGCGAGTGACTTGACGGAAACCTCGGTGAGCAAGCCGTGCAGCAGGTGGCCGAACTCGTGGAAAATCGTTTCCACTTCGCGGTGGGTGAGCAGCGCGGATTTGCCATCCACCGGCGGGCTCATGTTGCCGATGATCAGGCCGAGGTGCGGCTCGCCGAGCGCGCCGGTGTGCAGCGAGTTCATCCAGGCACCGCCGCGCTTGGATTCGCGCGGGTGCCAATCGGCGTAGAACGAGCCGAGGTGGGCGGCGGTTTTGGAATCGTGGATTTCGTAGAATTTGCACTCGGGGTGCCAGGTTTCGACGGCGGTTGAAGCGGCTTCGGCGGCCGTGCCGGGCTCGAGGTAAACCGTTTCCAGCTGGCGGATGGTGATGCCGAAAAGCCGCGAGGCGATTTCAAACATGCCGGCCATCACCCCATCCACCGGGAAATACGGGCGCAGCGCCTCTTCGTCGAAATCGTAGTTTTCCTGGCGTTGTTTCTCCGACCAGTAGGAAACCTCCCACGGCTCTAACTGGCTGATAGGTTGGCCGGTCTTGGCGGCCTTGTAGTGGGCGAGTTGTTTGTGCTCGGCGAGGAAGGTGGGATGGATGCGGGCGTGGAGGTTTTCGATGAAGCTGAGGGCGCCTTCGCCGGATTTGGCCATGCGGCGCAGCAGTGTGAGGTCGGCGAAATTTTCGTGGCCGAGAATGGCGGCTTTTTCCTGGCGCAGTCCGAGGATCTGCCAGACGAGCGCGGTGTTGTCGTGCTCGCCGACGGCTCCGACGCGCGACGAGGCTTCCCAGACCTGGCGGCGGATCGCGTCGTCGTGCAGGTGCTGCATGATGGGAAACATCGACGGGAACTGCAGGCTGAAGCGCCAGGCGGGCGCGGGGTGGCCCTTGGCGCGGGCGTTGGCGGCGGCACCGGCTTCGGCGGACGCCGGCAGGCCGGCGAGTTTTGTTTTGTCGGTGATGATCAGTTCCCAGGCGTTGGTCGAGTCGAGCACGTGCTCGGAGTATTGCTGGGTGAGTTTGGATAGATCCGCCTCGATGGCGGCGACGCGGGCTTTCTGGTCGGGTGGCAGGTCCGCTCCGGAGTTGCGGAAATCGGCGAGGGTTTCCTCGACGAAGCGCTGCGCCACCGCATCCAGCGTGGCGATTTCCGTGCTCTCACCGACGGCTTTGATCACCTTCCAGAGGCGGTCGTTGAGGGCGATGGAGGAATAGAAATCGCTGACTGCGGGGAGCATTTCATTGAGCGCTTCGCGCTGGGCCGGCGCGTCGTTCACCGAGTCCAAGTGGTTCAGACGCCCCCAGCCGCGACCGAGTTCTTCGGTGGCTTTTTCCAAAGCGAGAAAGGTGGAGGCGTAGGTGGCGGTGGCGGGATCCTGATCGCAAATCACCTCGATGTTCCGCTTCGCCCCTTCAAGCGCGTGGCGGATGTCCGGCGCGACGGCTTCGGGAACGAGCGTGGACCAGCGGATGTGAAAATCGGGGGCGAGGAACGGATGCATGGCGGGAGTTTTGACGGGACCGGCGCTCCGTGCAAGTCCAGCCTTCGGTTTGCGGCTTCCGCCATAAGACGTAGAAAATCCAATGACGATTCCATTCGTCACCGGGCGAGTCCTCGGTAGTCTGAACGAATGACTGCCAATCCACTCATCCATCCCGCGTTTCAGGAAATGAACTCACTGCACCGTCACCTGCTGGCGTTGGCGACGCTGGAAGAGAGTGAGGCCCCGATGCTGAGTGTGTATTTGGATCTGCGCCAGCCGCTCGAAGCGCTGCGTTCGAAGTTCATGCATTGGTGCATGGCTGCGCGCATTTCGACCAAGAAGGATAGCCGGGATTTGTTCGATGCGGCGCGGGCGGATCTGGATTTGATTTTCCGCCAAAACTGGCCGGATTCGATTCAAAGCGTGGCGGCATTCGCGCGGGCCGGGCGCTCGCCATTCCTGCTGGTGATGCCTTTCAGCGCGACGCTGGACAATCATTTCCACGTCGGCAGCCTGCCGGCGATTTTCCCGTTGGTGCAGATGAAGGATCGGTTTCACCGCTTCGTGGTGGCCATCAGCACCGAGGAAAGTTCGCGGATTTTCGAAATCACGCTGGGGGCTGTGAGCGAGGAAATGCTCACCACCCGCCCGGAAATGCGCCAGCGGGTGGGCCGCGAGTGGACGCGCGAGCACTATCATCAGGTCAAGCGCGAGCACGACCGGCGTTTCCTCCGCGACCAAGTCGAGATCATCGGCAGCCTGATGGGCAAGCGCGGCCACAACCACCTGATCCTCGCCGGCCACCCGCGCTGTGTCAGCGCGCTGCGCGGGGTGCTGCCGAAGGAGCTGGAAATCAAGGTGTCGGATACGGTTTTCCAAGCGCCTAACGGGCATGATTGTTCTGCGGTGTTGGAGCAGGCGATCGAGGCCTTCATCGAGGTGGAGCAACACGAATCCCACACCACGGTGGAGCGGCTGCACGCGCAGGTGTGCCGCGGTGGCTTGGCGGCGGTGGGCATCGAGGCCACCCGCGAGGCGATGCAGCTCGGGGCCGCCTCGGAGTTGGTGATTTCGGAAGAGTTGGCGGAAGAGGACCGCGAGGAGCTGGTCCGGATCGCCACTTCGCACGAGCTCGCGATTGAAGTGTGTGAGGGCGACGAGCTGCTTAAAGAGCATGGCGGCGTCGGCTGTTTGCTGCGCTACCGGATGGACTACGTGAAACAACCGGACGCATAGTCCTTTTCCGGGGCTTGCCCCGCGCGCTCGGGCTGGGCAAGCTGCGCCGCGTCCGCATTTATCATTCATGTCCACTTGGCGTCCGATTTCACCCCCTCCGTTTTGGAAGCGCTGGCTTCCCGAGTGGCTGCACGGCTTTGTGAAACTGGGGTTCGTGCTCGCGGCGGCGGGGGGGATCGTGGTTTCGGCCTTCGCGTTTTTCTACTTCATGCTGGCGATGCGCTTCGACCTCGACGAAGTCGCCAAACTCCCGACTGGCACCGTGTTTTTCGACCGCAAGGGCGTCGAAATCGCCGCGCCGGGAGCATCCGGGCGCAGGCTCGTCACCCGCGCGGACATTCCGGATTTCCTCATCCAATCGCTGCGCGCCCGCGAGGACGCCCGCTTTTTCGAGCATAGCGGGGTGGATGTCCGCGGCCTCGCCCGCGCCACCATTCGGAATCTCAAGGACTGGAATTTCACCCAAGGCGCTTC
>JBIPMR010000140.1:0-7377 GCA_044369025.1 Luteolibacter sp. | reverse complement strand
GCGTGCGAGTTGTTTGGCGGCGGCGATTTCCACATCGGATGCGGTGGCCTTTTCGGGACGCGCGGGGCGGATTTCCAGGTTGGCGATGACCTTTTCCATGCCCGGAGAAAGCGCGGGGTCGATGATGGTGCCGACTTCCGGCCTGAGTCCGCTCGAGGGGCCACTTTGGATCGGTGGCAGCTCGCCGGTTTTCATGCTGGCGAGCGTGTGGAAATCCGGGGTGTAGCCGAGCTTGCGGAAATTCTCATAGTTGGTCCGCAGGCTGGAGCGGATGATTTTTTCGCGCACCGGCGGCTCGTTGCGATCTTCGTCGGTGGTGAAATACTTGCGCTCGATGCCGAGTCCGCCGTCGATCGCCTTGTCGGGCTCAAGTCCGAGCTGGTTGGCCTCGGCGATCAGGGCGATCGCCCGCACCAGCGACTTCTGGGCGTCCGCCGCGTAGAATTGTTGGAAAAACGAACTGTCGCTGGTGATCGATTTCAACTCGGCGATGATGGCGGCGCGCCGCTGCATCTTCTTGAAGAAGCTGATGCCGTAAAGCACCACCACGATCAGGGCGATGAGGAACAGGGCGCGGGTGAGAATGTAACGCGGGCTTGGGGCTTCCATAGGTGGTTAGGTCCAGATCGATTTTGGTTTTTTGGGCTCTTTGGGCGGCGCTTCGAAGATCCGGCGCTCGCGACAATGGAACAGCGCCTCCTCGCGGGTGATGAGGTTCGCCTCGAACAGCTCGGTGATGCTTTGGTCGATGGTGCGGTTTCCCTCGCGGGCTCCGATTTCCATCAGGCCGACGATTTGCTCCAGCTTGCGGTCGCGGATGCAGTTGCGCATGGCATGGTTGGTTTTCAGGATCTCGGTCGCCAGCACCCGGCCGTGGCCGTCGGCGCGCGGGATCAGGCGTTGGCAAATGATGCCTTCGAGCGCGCTGGAAAGCTGGGTGATGATCTGCGGCTGCTGTTCGGCCGGGAAGACATCGACGAGGCGGTCGATCGTCTGCGGGGCGTCCGGCGTGTGCAGCGTGGCGAGCACCAGGTGGCCGGTCTCGGCGGCGGTTAGAGCGATGCGGATGGTGTCGAGATCGCGCAGTTCCGAAACCACGATCACATCCGGATCCTGGCGCAGGGCCTGGCGCAGCGCGCGGGGAAAACTGCGGGTGTCGGTGCCGACTTCGCGTTGTTTGATCAAACAGGAACTGTGATGGAAGACATATTCGATGGGATCCTCCAGGGTGATGATCACGCCGTTGCGGGTGTCGGAAATCCGGCGCACCATCGACGCGAGTGTGGTGGATTTTCCCGAGCCGGTGATGCCGGTGACGAGCACCAGGCCGCTGCGGAGATTGCAGAAGTCCTGCAAGATCGGCGGATGCCCGAGGGCTTCGAGCTGGGGGATTTCCTCGGTGATGAAACGGAACGCCGCCTCGGCCTGGCCGCGGGCGATGTGGACATTGCCGCGGAACCGGCCGACGCCCTCGACTTGCAAGGCGTAGTCCAATTCCAGCTCTTCTTCCAAGGTCGCCCGCTGGGCTTCGGTGAGCGTGTCCAGAATCAGATTGCGCACCGTGGTGGGATCGAGCGCCTCCTCATCGAGTGGCATGATCGCGCCGTTGACCCGGGCGCAGGCGGGGGCCCAGGAGCTGAGATGCAGGTCCGAGCCGCCACGGGCGATGGTGTCTCGAAGGTATTCGGTGATGTCGCGGGCCATGGGTTGACGGGGTTATCCGGTGATTCCGCGCATCGCGCGATCAAAATCCTGCGGCCGGGCGCAGGCGGCGCGGGCGACGTCCGCATCGAGGTAACCCTGTTGGACCGAGGCGACGAGGTATTCGAGCAGCGAGCAGTTGGAAATGCCGTCGCCCTTGTGCAGGTGGTCCTGCAGATCGGCGAGGCGGTTTTCCAGAATCCAGCGGCGGGTTCCAGCCTCGTTTTGGAGGTATTCCAGCGCGGGAAACAACCCGCCACCGAGCCGCGGCAGCAGCTGTTGGGACAGGATGCCGACCAGTTGTGAGGCGAGCAAATTGAGCGCGCCGGACGACTCCGAACTGAGCAGATGGGAGAAACGGTCGAGGGTTTCCACCACGCTGCTGCTGTGCAACGTGGAAATCACAAGATGTCCGGTTTCCGCCGCATGCAGGGCGGTGATCGCGGTTTCCGCATCGCGGATTTCGCCGAGAAACAACACGTCCGGACTCTGGCGCAGCGCCGCCCGCAAGCCGGAGGCAAAACTATCCGAATCCAGGCGGATCTCGCGCTGCGAAAACAACGATTTGTCGTTTTCGAAAAGGAACTCGATCGGGTCCTCCAGCGTCACGATGTGGCGCGCTGAATTGCGGTTGATCCAGTCGAGGCACGACGCGACCGTCGTCGATTTCCCCGATCCGGTGGGGCCGGTGATCAGGATCAGGCCGTAGCGCCGCTGCATCCAGGATTGCATCAGCGGACCCGGCAAGCCGAGTTCCGCCAGCGGCGGGATGACGTTGCGGATGGGCCGCATCACCGCCGCCAGCCGGCCGAGCGTGTGGTAGAGATTCACCCGCAGCCGTCCGCCGTTAGGAAGCTGCCAGGAAATGTCGGCTTCGTGCCGGGTGGCGTGATCCACCCCGCAGGATTTCCAAAAATCCTCGAGTCCGGACCTCGGGATCGGGCCGGGATGAAGGACCACCACCTCGCCCTCGCGGCGGATCCGCGGCGGCTCGTTTTCCACCAGAAACACATCGGTGGCCTCGTCGGCAAATGCGTCGCGGATGAGTTGGTGGAGGGCGTTTTCCATGGATTTTCCGGTTGCCGATGGGAACCCTGGCCGACGCTAGGGATTCGCCGGAGGGGTAGAAGCGAAAAGATGCGGCGGCTGTGATTTATTCACAAAAGGGGAAGCTCGCTGGCAAGCGTGGCCTGCTCCTGCTCGAGCCGTTCCCGGGCGGTCGCCAGATAATGTCCGTCGAGTTCGATGCCGGTGAAGGTTTCGATCTTCCGCCGGAAAGCGGCGACCGCCGAGGTGCCGATGCCCAGGAATGGGTCGATCAAACGGGTCGCCGGGCCCTTGCCGTGGAGCCGGACGCATTGCTCGACGAGCGCGACGGGAAAGGTCGCCGGGTGGGGGCGGTCCTTGTCGCGGGAGTTGATCGTCTCGTAGGGGATGAACCAGTTGTTGCCGCGGCAGCGCAGGTCCGCGCCGCCGGTGTGGCCCCAGCGCGCGATGTTGGATTTGTCCTGATAGGGGACGCCCGCCGCGCGGCGGTCCAGCGGGACGTTGCCGGATTTCGTCAGGTGGAAGACATACTCGTGGCAGTCGTTGACGAAGCGCTGCGAGTTGATCGGCTTGAAATGACCCGCGCTGATCGGCTCGCCGGCGCGGGTCTCGATCGTGATCGACTTGATCCAGTGGAAGGTGTTCTGCAGCACGAACAGCGGCTGCGGCCCGTCTGTGAGCGCGAGGATGAGCTGGTGGGGCATCAGTGGATTCGCCGGCGCGGCGCCGACGTTGAGGAAAAACGACGCGTCATCCGCCATCACCCGCCGCAGCTCCGCCGCCCAGCTCCGGCACCATTTCAGGAACTCCTCGCGCGGCGCGGTGTCTTTGAAACTCTTGTAGTTGATGCCCAGGTTATAGGGCGGTGAGGTGACGACCAGATCGAACGAGTCGCTCGGCAGGGTGGGCAGGACTTTGAGGCAGTCGCCGTGGAGCAGGTTCATGGTGAGTGGGTGCTCCGGGTTTTCGGCAATCCGGAGGTGGAATCCAAGCCTTAAATGGGAAACGCCCTAGAAACGGAGCTAAGGAGCAGGGACGAATGGCACGTAGTTAAGCATGACAGCACGGGCAATCGTCACCGCTGGGAGCGCGGGTTTCCAAACCCGCATGCCCATGAATGGCGCAAGCGGAGGCCTCGAAAGGCTTTTTCTTTCTCTCGCCAGGGTCAGGCGAGTCGCAGACTCGTGCTATCCAGCCCGCTAAATTGACGCGCAATCCCTCCGGGGCGCTCGAGTTTCATCGAAATCCTCCTTAACGACGTGCCATTTGTCGCCGCTCCTTATGCATGGTGGAGCAGGATCGAGTTCGCGGCGAAGTGGTCTGATAGAATGTCGGAGACGATGACCAGCGGGGTGCCGGGGCGGATGAGTTCGTTTTTCAAGAGCATCTCGCTGACGCGCTGGATGGTCTCCTCGATGTTGGAGGCGAAGGGCAGCTTGAAGGCGCGCACGCTGCGGGTGAGCGACAGCTTGCGGCAGACAGCTTCGGTGGGCGTGAAGGCGTAAAAACCGGAAGTGCGCGGGCGCAGCATGGCGACGTGGGTGGCCAGCACGCCGCGGCGGGTGAGCACGACGAGGCGGGCGTCCGGCAGCGAGTCGGCGAGGGTGACGGCGGCGCGCGCGGTTTTCTGGCGCTCGTCGCGCAGCAGCACGTTCTGGCCGAAGCCGTGGCCGCCGGAGCGTTCGATGCGGGAGGCGATTCGAACCAGCGCATCGACGCAGCGCTCGGGATAGCGGCCGACCGAGGTTTCGCCGGACAGCATCAGGCAGTCCGCCTCCTCATAGGCGGCGTTCATCACGTCGGTGACTTCGGCGCGGGTGGGGGTGGGGTTGGTGATCATCGACTCCAGCAACTGGGTGGCGACGATCACGCGGGTGCCGAGTTCGTGGCAGCGCTTGACGATGCGGCGCTGGAGGATGGGGAGTTCTTCGAATTCGACTTCGGTGCCCAAGTCGCCGCGGGCGACCATGATGACATCGGCCTCGTTGATGATGGCGTCGATGTTGCGGATGGCTTCCTGGTCCTCGACCTTGGCGACGATTTGGGCTTCGCCTTCGAGGGCGGCCATCGCATCACGGAGTTCTCTCACATGCGCGGAGTCGCGGACGAAGGAGCCGGCGATGTAGTCCGCACCGCATTCCACGGCGAGTGATAGATCCTTGTGGTCCTTGGCGGTGAGGGCCGGGAGATTGAGCCGCACGCCGGGGAGGTTGATGTGGCGGCGCGAGCCCATGGTGCCCGGGGTTTTGACATGGCAGAGGATGCGGTCGGTTTCCACCACGTCGATGCGCATCAGCAGCGCGCCGTTGTCCACGACCAGGGTGTTGCCGATCGAGACATCACCCATCAGTCCGTCATAGTTGACGGTGGTGGAAAGCGGCACGCTGGGATCCGCGGTGACCTTGCGGAATTCGACGGTGTCGCCTTCCAGCAGGTCATAGGATTTCTCCAAATCCCCGGTGCGGATCGAAGGGCCGGTTAGATCGAACAGCACGGCGATGTGGGCGTCGCGCTTGGCGGACTGGCGGCGCACGCGCTGGGTCATTTCCGCCGCCCATTCGTGCTTGGCGTGGCTCATGTTGAGGCGGAAAACATTGGTGCCGGCATCGATGAGTTTGCCGATCATTTCCTCGGACTCGGTGGCGGGACCGAGGGTGATGATGATTTTGGTTTTGCGGGACATGGTGGTGGGGCGGGATCAAACAGAGAGATGCGGTCCGTGGGAAGTGGGAATTCGTGCCTAACATTCCATGAGACCGGAAATCATCCCAGAGAGAGCAGGGCTGCTCAAACATCCAAAGCGGTGTGGCGCTTCGCTTCCCACCGCAGTCCATGGAAGAGCCTCAGCCTTGATCAATCGTCTTCTCGGTCTTCGCGTCGATGATGGCGAAGCGCTCGCGGTTGAGCGTCGGATCGGAGCGGAAGATGAGGCGGCCCGAGTGGGAGCGCTCGAGCTCGACGAGCAGCTTGGCGTCCTCGCTTTTGAAGCGGTTGAGGACATCGCTGTTGACGATGACGATGATGTCGCCGAGGGAGTCGTGGTGTTTCTGGATGACGGTGTTGAGGCGGCGCTGGATCTCGACGGACATGGTCATCGGGGTTTTCACGCGGCCGCGGCCCTGGCAATACGGGCAGGGTTCGTACATCGAATCGCGCAGCGATTCGTTGAGGCGCTGGCGGGTCATTTCCATCAGACCGATCGGAGAAATCTGGAGCACCTGGGTCTTGGCCTTGTCCTTCTTGAGGCGGTCCTTGATGGCTTTGTAAACCGTCTGTTGGTCCTTGCGGTGACGCATGTCGATGAGGTCGATGACGACCAGCCCGCCGATGTTGCGGAGGCGGAGTTGGCGGGCGACTTCGACGGCGGCTTCGACGTTGGTTTCGAGAATCATCTTGTCGACATCCTTGGAGCCGCGGTTGCGGCCGGTGTTGACGTCGATGGCGATCAGGGCCTCGGTTTCATCGATGACGATGTAGCCGCCGCAGGGGAGCCACACTTGGCGGGAGAACGCTTCGTCGATCTTTTTCTGGATGTTGATGCGTTCGAAAATCGGTTGGCCGCCGGCGGATGGCATGTAGTGGATGCGGCGCTTGGCACGGCGCGAGATTTTCCCGGCGATGTTGCGGATCATCTCGGTGGTCTCGGCGTCGTCGCACATCACCTGGTCGATCTCGTCGGTGAGGAAATCGCGGGCGGTGCGCTCGATCAGGCCGGGCTCCTGGAAGATGCAGACCGGCGCGGGGTTGTTCGCGCGGCGGGCTTCGATCTCGTCCCACTGCTCCAACAGCATGGCGAGGTCGCGGACGAAGTGGCGGGCGCGGGTGCCTTGGGCGATGGTGCGCATGATGATGCCCATGCCTTCGGGCACGGATAGTTTCTGGACGATCTTGCGCAGGCGGGCGCGCTCCTTGGGGTCCTCGATCTTGCGGGAAATGCCGAATTGCTCGGTGAAGGGCATCAGCACCAGATAGCGGCCGGCCATCGAGATGTTGGTGGTGACGCGCGGGCCCTTGGTGCCGATGGGGCCTTTGGAAACCTGGATGACTATCTCCGATCCGATCGGATAGATGTCGGGGATGTCCTTGGAGGTGATTTTTTTCTGCTGCTTTTTCTTGTGGCTGCCCTCGCGCTGGATTTCCTCAAGGCCGCCATCGAGCGCGGCGGGGATGGCATCCCAGAAGTGCAGGAAGGCGTTCTTGTCGAGGCCGATATCGACGAACATCGCCTTGAGGCCGGGTTCGATGTTTTTGACGCGGCCCTTGAAGATGCCGCCGACGATGTTTTGATCGCCTTCGCGCTCGACGGTGTATTCTTCAAGGATGCCGTCCTCGAGCAGGGCGACGCGGCGTTCGAGTTTTTCGACGTTGACGATGATGCTGTTGCCGCGTGAGGGGTCGGGTTTGCCGATGCCGAGGAGGCGTTTGATGTGTTGGATCATATGGTTGAGTGTTTTGATGAAAGTGAGAGGTTTGGTTGGGGTGTGAGAGGGGTGGATCAGTTTTCGGGAACCGGGACGGCCCGCGGGATCGCCGAGCCTTCGGCATCCACTTCCGGCGTGATCGTCGGCGCGGGAGTCTCGGCGGTGGTCACCGGCGGCGGGTCGGCGGTGACGAGATCGCCGACTTCCT
>JBIPMR010000139.1:0-7388 GCA_044369025.1 Luteolibacter sp. | reverse complement strand
ATATTCAAACCCAAGGACTGACCCCGTTCAGCGGGAGCGTTTCCGCCAACACATCGAAATACATCACTATCTCAAAAGTGACGTTCTAGTGGGCGAACAACTTCGCTATGTCGCCGAAGTGGATGGCCGCTGGGTTTGCGCGCTGAGCTGGAGCGCGCCGGCCCACCATCTCAATGATCGCGAGCAATGGCTGGGCTGGAACATTTTCGGCGGACTGAATGGCGTCTGTTCTCGCGGATTGAGATCGCTGGCGTCGGTTCCCGGAGGGCCACATTCTGGCTTTGAAAGACGGCGGCTTCCCCCGATCCAAGGGGGCGGGGGGCGGAACTCGGTTGCAATCGCTCCTTTGTCCAGGAGCAGGTATTTCGCACCCCGCTTACCGGGCGGGATGAATCCCGCGGTCCGGAAGGACGGCCAAGCTTTCCAAGCTGCTGATGGGGAGCCATGTCACTCCGGTCGTAGGCCGATGAGATGAGGAATGGAACGTGCCGGAGGCACTCCACTTTCACGATGCATTGGCAGGTGGACAGGAGTATCCACTCTCCTTATCGGGGCAACGCCCTGGGTTGTCGGAATCGCCATCAATTGAGAGGTGGACAGATCGTTTGCGAGTGCTATTTTTCGGGGCTGTCGACCGTATGAAGTTCATGTTCCCCACTGTTGTCGCGACCACCGCTTTTGGAGCGGCATTCGGTTTGGTATCCTGTGCCACCGTCGATCAAATGGGCAAGGGATCCTTGGCATTCGTCCAGAAGACTTCGTCGGCCACCACTTCCAAAATCGCCGAGTTGTCGGACTTGGCGGCGAGCAAAATCCGCCCCGCGCAGGTGCAAGTCGTCGAAGTCCGGGAACAAGATCTGAAGGAACTTCCGACCGGCCACGAGCGCGCGCTGGCTTTTCAGAGCAGCCGCAAACGGAATTTCTGGTTTTTCAGCGGCCCGGTCGATTTCAAGGAACCCGTGTTGCCTGAGGCGGGCGCGGAAATGGATGGAAGCCTGCTGCCTCCCAAGTCACCGTGATTTGGCGAGCAACAATTGCGGAATCCCGGCTTGAAGCGGGCCGCTTGATGGAAATGATGCCCCGCATGTCACGATTTTTCTGCGTTCAATTCACCGCACTTGCGTTCACCACGGCGCTGATCACCTCGTGCGGTGGAAATCCCCCGCCTCCCCTGCACTCCAGGGCCGCCAGGCCGGCGCAGCCTGTCGCCCCGGCGCAGGAGCCGGTGCGCATCGCCGCCATTCCCCAGACGCCGCCGCCGGCCATCGCCGGCGAGAGCGCGATCGTGATCGATGTGGTCAGCGGGCGCGTGCTTTATGCGAAAAACGCGGATACGCCCCGCGCCGTCGCCAGCACCCAGAAGATCCTCACCGCCCTCTGCGTGCTGGATGCCGGAAATATCGACAAGCCGATCAACATCGAGGCGATCGACAGCGCCTGCGAGCCCACCAAGCTGGGACTCAAACCCGGCGACACCTACTCGCGCCGCGAAATGCTCAAAGTCCTGATGGTCAAAAGCGCCAATGACGTGGCCCGTTGCCTCGCCCGCGACATCGGCGGCGACCAGGAGAATTTCGCCGCGATGATGAATCAAAAAGCCGGCTCGCTCGGCATGCGGAATTCCAATTTCCGCAATCCCCACGGCCTGACGGAACCCGGCCAATACTCGACCGCGCGCGACATGGCGATCGCCGCCCGCGCCATTTACCGCAGCCCGCTGATCCGTTCCTACACCAGCACCAAGGCCTACACCTTCCGCTTCAACGACGGCCGCACCCGCCTGCTGCAAAACACCAACAAGGTGCTCAAAACCCTGCCGTATTGCGATGGTTTGAAAACCGGCACCACCAACGCCTCCGGCCGCTGCCTGGTTGCCAGCGGTTCGCTCAACGGCCGCTCGGTCATCGTGGTGGTGCTGAAATCGAACACGCCCAACATCTGGAACGATTCGACCAAGCTGCTGCGGTGGTCACTCGAGCGCCCGACTTCCGGAGCCTGACCGGTCACACCGAGATGCCCAGCCCCGCCGAGCAACTCCGCCAACTCCGTGCCGGAGGACTGCTGCGCCAGCTGCGGCCGCTCGACTCGCCCACCGGCACCCGGATCATTCGCGACGGCCGGACGTTTTGGAATTTCGCATCCAACGACTACCTCGGGCTGGCGCGACATCCGCGAATCGAGGCGGCTTTGATCGAAGGCGTGCAACGCTACGGCGCGGGTGCCGCCGCCTCGCGGCTGGTCTGCGGCACGCTGCCGCCGCACCGGATGTTGGAGGAAGCGCTCGCCGCCGCGAAACAAACCGAGGCGGCCCTCACCTTCTCCTCCGGCTTCGCCACCGCGCTCGGCGCGATTCCCGCCATCGTCGGCAAGTCGGACTTCGTGTTTCTCGACAAACTTTCACACGCCTGCCTGGTGGATGCCGCGCGCCTGTCAGCTGCCACGCTGCGGGTTTTCCCCCACAACGATTTGGAAAAACTCGCGCGCCTGCTGATTTCCACCCGGGCCAAATCGGCGGACGCGCGCATCCTCGTCGCCACCGAATCGGTGTTCAGCATGGATGGCGATGTCTGCCCGTTGCGCGGATTGGTCGAACTCACCGAAAAACACGCCGCACTTTTGTTAGTCGATGAGGCGCATGGCTTCGGCGTGCTTGGCGAAAACGGCATGGGCCTGGCCGAGCAGGAAGGGCTGCAGCGGCGCATCACCTTTCAAATGGGTACGCTGAGCAAAGCCGCCGGGCTCTCAGGCGGCTATCTGGCAGCCTCGCGGGAATGGATCGACCTCCTCACCAACCGCGCCCGTTCGTTCATTTACTCCACCGCTCCCCCACCCGCTTTGGCCCACGCGGCGATCACTTCACTCGAACTGATCCGCTCGGACGAGGGGCGGCAACTGCGCAGGCGGCTGCTGGCCCACCTTTCGCATTTCCCGGGTTCCACCACGCCGATTGTTCCGATCCATCTTGGCTCGAATGAAGCCGCTCTGGCCGCCGCCTCCGCGCTGGAGGATGCCGGATTCCTGGTTCCGGCGATCCGTTACCCGACGGTGCCGCGCGGCAAGGCGCGCCTGCGCATCAGTCTATCAGCCGCACACAGCGGGGAGTCGGTCAGGGCTCTGGCAGCGGCACTTTGAGACAGCCGCGGGCCGATCTATCAGTAGTTGGAGGAAACCAGCGGCGTCGGAATGGCGATCACCTGCATGCCCGCGCGTTGCGCGGCGAGGATGCCGGACGGCGCGTCTTCAAGTGCAAGGCACCTCGCCGGATCCACGCCTAACAATTTGGCGGCGCGCAGGAAAATATCCGGCGCAGGCTTGCCGTCCGCGACATCGTCCGCAGTGACCACCTCGTCAAACCAGTCGGAGATGCCGACCGCCTTGAGGGTCTTCTCAATCACCATGCGTGTGCCGCCGGTCGCGATCGCCATCGGCATTTTGCCGCGCAGGGCTTCGGCGAAAGCGGCGACCTCTTCGATCAGCGTGACCGTATTCAAGCGCTTTAAAAACGCCTCACGTTTGGCGAAGGCAACCGCCAGCGGATCGAGCTTCAAATTGTATTCGTCGTTCAGTTCGACGACGATATCGAGTGTCGGCCTGCCACCCATGGCGAAGAACACGTCCTCCTTGAAAACACCGCCCGCGCCGTAGAGCGCCAGCGCCTCGCACCACGCATCGAAATGCGCGGGCATGGAATCCACCAAGGTGCCGTCGCAGTCGAAAACCACGGCTTCAAAACCACTGTCAGGAAAAGAGAAAGGACCGATACTCGCCATAGCGCCGCGTGGCTTAGTGGCAGATGGCGGAATTGGCAAGGCTGGGATGGTTGAATTCGGGATTTTCCGACAGAAACTTTCAGAGCTCGACGACCTGATTTTTGTAAACTCCGGCGGCGAGGGTTTTGCGCTCCGGCGAGGCGTTTTTGATTTCCACGTCACCTGCGATGACCACTCCCGGCGCGATCTCGATCAAACCGTTGATTTTAAGTGAGTGGCAATCGATCAAACCGGGCACCCCGAGCGCCTCGATCTGATCGACCAATTTATAATCGTCTGAAAGCACGATGACCGGCGGCACGCCCGCGCGCGAGGCCTGAAGGCGGACTTGGCCGTCGGCGAGAACTTCGTAGGCATCGGAGCGCAGGGCGAGCAGGTCGGCGGTGGTTTTCACCGGCGCAAAACGGCTGCGCGGCACCTCGATGGCGGTGGAACCTGCGAAACACTCGATCGCAGCGCCCATCGCGATTTCCAACTGGATCACTGCGGTCGATTTCTTGTCGCGTGGATCGACGGTTTTGTTGTTGCGGATCATCGGCAGCGGCAGGACGCCGGAGTCGGCGGCGAGTTGCTCTTTGAGGAGATCGAGGCGCAGCCAGAGGCTGTTGGTGTTGAAATAGCGGTGGCGTTCGATGTCTTGGAAAGCGTCGCTATCGGCATCGGGACATTGGGCGACTTCGCGCAGCAGCAGCCTGCCATCCGATTTCCGCAGCGCGAGATGGCCGCCCTTGCGATCGGCAGCCGTGCGGCGGGTGACTTCCATCAGAAACGGCGCACCGGAGTCCGCGAAATGGCGGAGAATGGCCGGGTCCAAGATGGCACCGAGGTTGTCCGAATTTGACACGAACGCGTATTTCACGCCCTCAGCCAGCAGGCGGTCGAGCCAGCCGCTGCCGACCAGCGCCGGATAGAGATCGCCATGGCCGGGCGGGCACCACTCCATCTCGGGATCGGCGGGCCACGCGACCGGATCGAGGGTGGCGGCATCGATTTTCGGGATTTGGTTTTGCATCAGCTCGACTTCCGAGGCATCGGCGAGGCCGTCGGCGCGGTATTTTTCCAAGTGCGCCAGGGTATCGGCGCTGGTGCTGAAACTGTCCATCAGCAGCAGGCGGACCGGCGCGCCGCTGGTTGCGCGGAGATCGAGAATCTGGCGGACCATCAAATCGAGGAAGTTCACGCCGTCGCGCACGGCGAGCAGGCTTTTCGGCCCCTGCAATCCCATGCCGGTGCCGAGGCCGCCATTCAGCTTGATCACCACCGCCTGGGCCAGCAACGCCGCGTCCGCCGGCGCGCTCGCTGCAATGCTCTCGAACGAGGCAAGCCCGGTGGCGGGAGCGATGCTGTCCTCGGAGATCAGCCCGGTTTCGTTCCGGAGCAACGCCTCATAATTGCGGCGGAAAGCGCGGATTGCGGCATCGCCCATTCCGGCGGCGGTCATCTTGGTTTCAAAAGCGGCGAAGTTTCCCATAAGTTCAGTCAAGTTCCGGCGCGATGCTGGCTCCGCATCCAGAACCGGTCACGCCGAAAATGTGGCTACCAGAGCCCGTATTTCCCGTAGGCCATGATGTAAATGCCCATCAGCAGATTCGCGGTGGCGTGCATCACGACGCAAGCGCCGAGGTTTTTGCTCCAGACGCAGAGTCCGTAAGTCAGGCTGCCGTAAACGAAGGCGCCGGGGTAGTCGGTGCTGCTGTGGGCCACCATGAAAAGCCCGGTGACGATGGCATACGAGAGCCAGCGGTGTTTGCCGAACGGCTGCTTCCAATAGTCCCCTTCCCAATCGAGCACGAAGCGCATGATGAAGCCGCGCCAGAAAATCTCCTCGACCAGCGCCACCACGACGACCGCCCGCAGGAAGCGGAAGCTGAGCGATGCCCAGTAAGCAACGGGGTTTTCAAACAGCCCTGGATCGAATCCTTCCTTGCGCGCCTCGAAACCTAACATCCCGAGCCAGCCGTCCGGTTTCCCGGTGAGGCCCCAGGCATCGTAAAGCGTGGTGGGCAACAGCCAGAAACCAATTCCAACAGCGCCGAAAACGATGCCGACGAGCGACCATTTCAGCGACCAGTTGAAGGTATAACTCCGCCAGAAGTGGATCAGAAACCCGAGCGCCACCAGCGTTTGGATCGGATAGACCATCTGCGACGGCTGTTGCCGCCACCAGGGCGCGTCCGGGTGTTTCCACTCGATGGTATAGCCGAGCACCATCAGCACCAACATGAAACTCATGAAGGCCACAAACGGAAACACGTGGGCCCGGGTGAGCCGCTCGGGATCCGTCGTTGGAGGCCGGGTGCTCATGCGTTTTTCAAACGACCGACAAAGCGCTCGATCTTGTCGGTGGCGGTGCGGATGTCCTCAAAGGCGGTGGCATAACAGCAGCGCAGGAAACCTTCACCGGAAGGCCCGAAGGCGCTGCCGGGAACACAGGCGACGTTTTCCTCTTCCAACAGCCGCATGGCGAATTCCTTGCTGCTCAGACCGGTGCTGCGGATGTCCGGAAAGACATAAAACGCGCCGCCCGGCGTGTGGCAATCGAGGCCGATTTCATTGAGTCGCTTGACCAGGAAATCGCGGCGCTGGTGATAGCTGTTGCGCATTTCGATCATCGCCGGCTTGCCGTTTTCCAGCGCTTCGATCGCCGCGTTCTGGCTCATGATCGGCGCGCAGAGCATCGAGTACTGGTGGATCTTCATCATCGCTTCGATGATCGGCTGCGGCGCGCAGGCATAACCGAGGCGGAAGCCAGTCATGGCGAAGGCTTTCGAAAATCCGTGCAGCAGGATCGTGCGTTCCTTCATGCCCGGCAGCGAGGCGATGGAGAGGTGCTCTTCGGTTTCGTCGTAGCGGAGTTCGCTGTAGATTTCGTCAGTTAGAACGATGAGATCATGTTCGATGGCGAGTTTGGCGATGCCTTCGAGGTCGGCGCGCGAGGCACAGGCGCCGGTGGGGTTGGTCGGGAAATTGATGAAAATGATGCGCGTCCGCGGCGTGATGGCGGCGGCCACCTTGTCCGGTTTCAGCGAGAACTCGTCCTCCTTGGTGGTCACCACCGGCACCGCCACGCCATGGGCCATGATGATGCTGGGGCTGTAGGAAACATAGCAGGGTTCGTGATAGATCACCTCATCGCCGGGATTGAGCAAGGCGCGGAGCGCGATGTCGATGGCCTCGGAAACGCCGACCGTGACCAGCACCTCCTTCGCCGGATCGTAGCCGACGTGGAAAAACTCCTCGACGTATTTGGAAATGGATTTCCGCAGCGAGAGCAGGCCGAGATTGGAGGTGTAGGTGGTCTGGCCTTTTTCCAGCGAGTAGATGGCCGCCTCGCGAATGTGCCATGGAGTGACAAAGTCAGGCTCGCCCACGCCGAGCGAGATCACATCGTCGCGGCCTTGTACGAGTTCGAAGAAGTCGCGGATCCCGGAGCGCGGGATCGAGGCGACGTTGGTGGCGATTTTCGCTTGATAGTCCATGGCAAACACCGCCAGCGGCGGGTCGGGATTTCAGCGGGATCAAGCCGAGGCGTCAATCCCGGGACGGGGATTTGTTTGGCGGGGTGGGAGTCTGGCGTGAAGGGGCCCGCGGGGCGTGGTTGCGGCGTCTCGCCGCAGC
>JBIPMR010000138.1:0-7486 GCA_044369025.1 Luteolibacter sp. | reverse complement strand
CGCGCCCGAAGTGGCGTAGGATCGCCGTGATCCTGACCGCACCCGGGTCCCCGCGCAACTTGGAATCTTGAGAATCAGGAACCCGGGGGGGTGGCGATCTAACGCCGCATCAGGGCTTCGATCTCATCGGCTTCGATCGGGATCTTGGCCATCAGGTCGAAATTGCGGTCTTTTTGGATCACCACATCGTTTTCGAGGCGCACCCCGAGCGCCTCCTCACGGATGTAAATGCCCGGCTCGATGGTGAACACCATGCCTTCGGCAAACGGCTGATGCGGCGGGCAGACGTCGTGCACGTCCAGCCCGAGATGATGGGAGGTGCCATGCATGAAATATTTTTTGACCAGCGCCTTGTCGGGCCCTTGGGCGCGGGCGTCCTTCACGCTGAACAATCCGAGGCCGACCAGTTCGCGCTCCATCAGTTCGACGACTTGTTTCTGATATTCCATCGGCGTGTTGCCGGGGCGCAGGATATCGTTCGCCCCGCGGAACACCCGCAGCACCGCCTGATAGACGTCGCGCTGGCGGCGGGTGAACTTGCCATTGACCGGCACCGTGCGCGTGAGGTCGGAGGCCCACCCGGCATACTCGGCCGCGACATCCATCAGCACCATGTCGCCGTCCTGGCAGATTTTGTCGTTCTCGACGTAATGGAGCACGCAGGCGTTCTTGCCGGTGCCGATGATGGGCGGATACGCGAAGCCGCGCGAGCCGCGGCGAAGGAACTCATGGGCCAACTCGGCCTCGATCTCCCACTCGCCGACGCCCGGCTGGACGAATCCCAATACGCGCCGGAAGCCGGCTTCCGTGATGTCGCAGGCGTGCTGGAGGATCCGGATTTCCTCCGGGTCTTTGGTGATCCGCAAGCGGTGCATCAGGGGCGCAAGCCTTTCATAACGGTGCAACGGATAGCGGGACTGGCATTCCTTGATGAACCGTGCGTTGCGGGTTTCCACCACCACGCTGGCGCGGAGGTGCTCGTTGGTGGTTAGATAAATGTGATCCACCTGCGGCACCATCCGGTGAAGGAAACCCTCGAACGTGTGCGACCACTCGATGCGCTCGATCCCGGTTGCCGCGCGGGCCTGTTCCTTGCTGAGTTTTTCACCTTCCCAGACGGCGATCACCTCGCTGGTTTCCTTGATGAAGAGGATTTCGCGCTCCTTGGGGTCCTGGGCGTCGGGCATCAGGATCAGCATCGTGTCCTCCTGATCCACAGCGGTCAGATAGAAAAGGTCGCTGTTCTGCCTGAAAGACAGCACCCCGTCCGCGTTGGTCGGATAGATGTCATTCGCATGGAGAATGACGATGCTGTTCGGCTTGAGCAACTCCCGGAGGTTGGCACGGTTGCGGATTAGAAAATCCTTGGAAATCGGTTCGTATCGCACGCCGGAAGTTCAAGTGATCCCCCGCCGCAGGGCAACCCGGATTTTCGGGAATTCGCGGTTCGTGTTTGGGATCAAGGCTCGCCGTCGCGCCACTGGAAGCGCTCCTGCCATTTGGGGCCGAGATCGGCGGCGAGCACCCGGGCGATGCCATGTTGGTGGCGGATTTCCAGACCCACCTCGGTGACCCGGGTGATCACGGCTTCGTGGTATTCCCGGTCGCCGCGCAGGGTGAGGGTGCCGATTTTTTCGCCGGTGGCGGCCAGCCAGGTGCGGCGGCGGAAGTCCGCCCGGTGGCGGGAGAAATCCTTCTCCAGCGCGGAAATTCCGCTGAGAAGTTCGCGGCGACGGGCTTCCAGGGTGGACTGGCGCTGGCGCAGGGCTTCCTGCTGATGGCGGAGTTCCAGCCGGGCCGCGGAGGCGGCTAACAACTGCGGGCCGCGTTGCGCGAGAGCCCGCGAAGATTCCAAATGCCATTCCTTGAGGCCTTGCAGCTCCTCTTCGGCAACTTGCATCTCCCGCTGGAGCCGGTTGGCGCCGCTCGACGATTGCAGCCGTTTATCAATCAGCAGCGAGAGCCCGACGCCGGCCATGACCAGCACAATGATGCCGACCATGAAGTAAAACAGTCCCGGATTCTCTTCGGCGGAGAGCATGTCGCGGACTAATTCTGGAGGCTGAAGTTCAACTGGCTGATCTCAGCCTGGAGGATGGCGATCCGGCCTCGCTTTGAGCGGATGTTGGCGGTGATGTTGCCGGATTTATTCAAGTGCATGCGTCCCGCCATGCGGGCGGCGGCCGCTTCGGCATTGGCACGTTCGATATCGCCTTCGAGACCCGTGATTTCGGCGTTGAGCGACGAGACCAACGCTTGTTTCTCGGCGATCGCGACCCGCAGTTTCCCGCTTCTTTCCTCGCGTTCCTTTTCCCGCTGCATCGCGGTGGCTTGATCGAATGCCGTATTCGCCACATCCGCAGCGGCTTCATGCTCCTGACGGGTCGCACTCTCGGCCACCAGGGCGGCGGCCTTTTGATCCGGATCAAACTGATAGTAATCGATCATCGCCTCGGGCAGTTCTTCGAATGGAATTCGTTTTTGTCCGTCGTCGTGACGGATCTGGATGCCGACCGGAGTCACCTCGCGGATACTGACATTCTTGTAAACCACGCCGGCCCGGGTCTCGAGCTGGGGCAGCGATTCGCCTTTGGCCTGGCCTCGCACATGGGCGCGGTATTGATCCTTGTAGTCAGCGAATGAGTCGATCCGGGAGGCGAGCTCCTGGTTGCCGGTTTCGATTGCCGAACGAAGGGTGGCCATCTGATTGATCGTCGCCTGATTCTGGCGCTTGAGTCCGGAAAGTTCTTTGGAAACGGTGATTCGTGCGGGTGCCTTGGCGAGCGTAGCCCCGCCGTCCGCAATTCGGTTTTGATAGCCCTGGATCTCCGCGGCTTGCCGGGCGATCACGCTCTCGATGGTCTGCTCCCCGCCTTGCAACCCTTCATCGAAGGCCAACATGAACAACAGGCCGAAACCGATCAAAACCACCAAGGCCATGATCATTCCGATCACACCGGGACCACGCCCGCTCGACATCAAATCTGTGAATGACATAGGAAATTGAGAGAAAGTTATTTCAGCTGATACTTCAGGCGGTAGGTGTCGAACTCGTTTTGCAGCGCCCGTTTGCGGGCATCCAGGTCAGCGACTTCGCTTTCCAGGCGGGCGGCTTCCGCGCTCTGCTTGGTGAATACCTGCTTCGCCTCCGCCAATTCGGATGACATGTCGGGCGGAAGGCTTTTGAGCTTTTCCTCGATCAGGGCGATCTCGCCCTTGAGCCGGGTGATCTCGGATTGCTGCAGCTCGCGTTTCTCGACCATCTTTGGGTCGTCGCCGCATGACCCGAGCGCCAGAACCGAACAAGCGGCGAATGCATGAAAACAGGAAGTCAACCTCATGGGATATAGGGAATGGTGGTGTTGGAAAAAGTGCGGGCGCGGCTGACGTCGATGTGTTGGGGAAACCCCGGCCGGATCGTGATGCATCCGTTAGAGTGATTATTCCTCTGATAGGCGGGCGCGCAATAGTTGGGAGAGCTTTGATAGATGTAGCGGTAAGTCGGCCTGCTGCTCCGGTAGCTGGAATCATAACGGTAGTAGCTGCTGCTCACGGATTTCGCGGGCTGCGCGAGCGCGCGCTCATTGGCGGCGAGCAATTGCTGCGCGGCAACCCGCGCCCGCTCTTCCCGAGCCAACTGCGCTCGCCGCTCGTCCTCGGCCGAGGCTCGCGATTCTTTTTCGCGCACGGCGGCCACGCCCTGGTCGATCCAGCGTTCGTAGGCGAGTGCTTCGCGTGATTCCTGCTCGACGGCCGCAAGCGCCGCGCTTTCCTCCAGTCCGAAAAAGTCCCGTTGCGAAGGATCGAGATCCGCAAAGCGCAACCTTGCCGCACCATCCGCATGACGGAGGGTGACTCCCGCGTCATCGACGCTGGCCACGGATGCGTTTTGAAACTCGCGCCCGTCCGCGGTGGAGAAAATCTTGAAAGTTTGGCCGACCGCGTTGCGGCGTTGCTGGCGGAGGGAATCCGATTTGAATGCCACCCATTGCTGCTCCAGCGTTTCAAATTCCACGGTGAGCTCGGAGCGCTTGGCGAGCAGCGTTTTCAGGTGCTCCTGTGCGGCGAGATTGGACGAGCGGAGCTTTTCGAGTTCCTCCAGCCGGCCGTAACCGGATTGCTGGAGCTGGTAGTCCTTCAATGCGAACCGGTGCCCCAGTTCCATGCGCTGCCGCTCCCCTTCCCACCACTCGGCGCGGTCCTCGCTTTTCTGACATCCGACCGAGCACAGCGCCACAAGCACCATGGTCAGACCCAAGCCGGGGGAGTTGGATGTTGCAGTCATTCGACCTGAGGTAATAGCGGCCCAACCGATCGCCCGCAAATAAAACTTTTAGTTAGATCCCTTCGGATGGCGGGTGGGGCCGCCGGCGGCGGTGCTCACGGATTGCAGATCGCATCAACCGGTTTTCGGGGAATTGCAAAATGCCATACCCTCGGCTGGCGCGGCACTGAAATTCTTCGATTCCATGGGCTTCTCCGCGATGGCATCCGAACTGCGATGGATGACCAAGAGCCCAAACCAGCCCATCTTATGAACACCATCCACGACCACTGCATCAAAATCTGTAACTCACTGCTTCGCAACGAACTTTCCGCCGGCGAAACCTACGGCCAAGCGCTCGAAAAATACCAGGGCACGCCGGTGGCCGACGAACTCCGCCGGATCCGCTCGCAACACGCCCATTCCGCAGCCCAACTCGCCGCCAACATCCGCCAAATGGGCGGTGAGCCGGATCGGGACTCGGGCACTTGGGGAATCGTCGCCGCCACGGTGGAAGGCGCTGCGATTCTGTTCGGCTCGGATTCCGCCATCAGCCTGCTGGCGAAAGGCGAGGAACTGGGGCGCAAGAACTATCAGGAAGCGTTGCTCGACGACGAGGTGATGCCGGAATGCAAGGTTCTGATTCGCGACGAACTGCTGCCGCTGGTGGTAAATCATATCGCATCTCTGGAGAAGCTTGAGCAGACTGCCTGAGCCGGACTCCGACAATCTTCATGGCCATCCCGATCCAAAAAGCGACGTCGGCAAGTTCGCTCGCGATTATTTCCAACATCCTCCTCAGTTCCTTCATCTTCGCCACGCTGTATTTCGGCCGGGAGCTGCTGGTGCCGCTGGCGTTGGCGGCGTTGCTGACCTTCATGCTTGCGCCGTTGGTCACGCGTCTGGAGCGCTGGATCGGAAGAATCGGCGCGGTCCTGCTGGTGGTGGCGATGATGTTTGCGGCCACCGGCGCGGTTGGCTGGATCCTCACCCGCCAGGCGGTCGATCTGTTGGACAAGCTGCCGGACTACAAGGAAAACATCAGCTCCAAACTCCGCGCCATCCAGATTCCGTCCGGTGGCCCGCTTTCCCGGGTTTCTGAAACTCTCGACGAGCTGAAAAAGGATCTGCCGGGCGGTGGGGGCGGACGATCCCTTTTGGTCACGGAGGAATCGCAAGCGACCGACCAAAAACCCGTGCCCGTGGAGCTCGTGGATTCCACCGATGATCGGATGGAATTGCTGCAAGGAATCCTCGGCCCGCTGCTCGGCCCGCTGGGGACCGTGGCGCTGGTGCTGGTCCTGTTGATTTTCATGCTGCTCGAACGCGAGGATTTGCGCAACCGCCTCATCCGCCTGATCGGCCAAGGGCGCATCAGCGCGACCTCCCGCGCGATGGATGACGCCGGAGTGCGGGTTTCCAAGTACCTGCTGATGCAACTGGTGGTCAACGTGACCTACGGCATCCCGGTGGCGATCGGGCTCTATTTCATCGGTGTCCCCAACGCGGTCTTGTGGGGTGCGCTCGCCACCGTGCTGAGATTCATACCCTACGTCGGACCCTGGATTGCCGCGGTGTTTCCCATCGCACTCTCGCTCGCCGTCTCGCCGAGCTGGCTACCGCCGCTGCTCACCGTCAGTCTGTTCGTGGTGCTGGAACTGGTCAGCAACAATGTGATGGAACCCTGGCTTTACGGCTCCAGCACCGGAGTAACGCCGATCGCCCTGATCGTGGCGGCCCTGGTGTGGACCTGGTTGTGGGGTCCGGTGGGGCTGGTGCTCGCCACGCCCCTAACGGTCTGCCTGGTGGTGATGGGCAGACACATTCCACGGCTGGCATTTCTCAGCATCGCCCTGAGTGACGAGGAATCCCTGACGCCGGCGGAGGATCTCTATCACCGGCTTCACCATGCGGGCGAGCACGACGAGAGCGAGTTTATCGACGCTTATTTGAAAAACCATCCGCTGGAGTCGTTGTTCGATTCGGTGCTCATCCCGGTGGTGGTCGCGGCGGAGACCGATCACCGCCTCGGGCTGTTGGAAAACGAGCAGCTCGGGATGCTCCAGCAAGGTCTCGGTGAGCTGCTCGGCGAACTGGAGATCCGGCTGGATGCGGAGGCCGTCGCCGTGGAGCCGGTGGACTGCCGGGTCGCCTGCATTCCGGCCAAGGCCTATCGCGATGAAATGGCCGGCGGGATGCTCGCCCGCCTGTTGCGCCAAAAGGGATTCACCGCTCGCAACGGATCGTCGAAAATGATGTCAGGTGAATGGATCGGCTGGGTGCGGGAGGAGGCGACCGATGTGGTCTGCATTTCCGCCGTCTCCCCCACCAACATCATCCACGCCCGCAACCTGGGCGCGAAGCTGCGGCGGAATTTTCCGGATTTGAAAATCATGGTGGGGTTGTGGGGAAATCCGGAACAAGCCAAAGAAGGGCTCGGTGTTTTGCGCGAATCCGGAGCCAACGAGGTGGTGGTCACCGTGGCCGAAGCGGCGGATTTCGTCGCCAAGCATGTGCCGCTCCGCCCGGTTTCCGAATCTCCCGAACTCGCCGGCCAGGCAGGCACCGCCCCCACAAACGGCACCGAAGCTCCGGATCCCTCATGAAAATTTTCGCCACCGCACCGGACACGTGGGAGCGGATCCATTTGGTCCACGAGACCGCTTATGGTTCAGCGCCACCGGGCTGGCCCCGGCGCCAGGCAAGACCAGCGCCATTTTCGACGATCTGGCGATCCTCATCCACCGCGTGATCGCCTACAACCGACGCGCGGAAAGCGGCGTGCAACATCACCACCCGCCGGCTGCCGCCCGCAGTCTGAAAATCACGGGGTCACCGCGAGTCGGTCGAGGCCGGTTTCGCGCTCGAACAGGAAACCGTTTTCCTTGTAGGTCTTGAGGCGGAAATGAGTGGCGGTGGAAATCACGCCGTCCAGCGAACTGAGCCGCTCGGAGACAAACCGCGCGACTTCGCGGAGGTCCGTGCCCTCGACCACGACCATCAGATCGTAGCCGCCACTGGCGAGATAACAGGAAACCACGCTGTCAAACCGGGCGATGCGCATCGCCAGCCGATCAAACCCACCCCCACGTTCCGGGGTGACTTTCACCTCGATGAAAGCGGAGACGGAAGTGTCGCCGGTGACCTCGGGATTGACCACCGCATGGTAGCCGAGAATCGTGCCATCCGCCTCCCAGGCAGCGACACGGGCGGCGACGGATT
>JBIPMR010000003.1:0-25498 GCA_044369025.1 Luteolibacter sp. | reverse complement strand
TGCGGGCGAGGGCGGCGTGCATGTCCTGGTCCTCATAGGAGACCCCGGCGACCGACAGCCCTTCGCCCCAGGCGTGGCAGGCGTTGAGCGCGAAGATCTGGACTAGCGGAACGTCGTGGAGAGCCATGTCCGGACTCCAGCCGTAGACTTTGCAAGCCGTGCTGAGAGTGTTGAGCCACCAGCCGAAGCCGCCGTTTTTTTTTGAGCGGTGGAGTGCTCGGATTCCATGGCCAGGGCGGTGGCGCGGTTGCGCACCCAGTGGGCGACCATGTCCTGACCGAGTCGCGGAATATCGGCGGTGGGGATGCGGTCGATGAAGGCGAAGAACTCGGCCTCGAAGCTGCCATCGGCAACCAGGCCGAACAGAAGGCGCGAGGGGTTGGCGAAAATGAACAGCGCCATCAGCACATCGATGTCCTGCCAGGCTTCGCCGGTGGACAGTGGGTGGCCGGTCTGGGCGAGCAACAATTCGTGGCCGGCGGAGAGCGGCACCAGCGCCTGGCCGAGGTGGCTGGCGGGCTTGGGCAGGAACGCATCGAGCACCGCGGTGGGGGTCTTGCCATCGCTGGCCTGCATGGCGGCGGCGATGTCGTGGAGCGTCGGCTCGGCGGTGGCGAGGGCGGACATGACGGCGGTGGGAGTTGCGGGAGCGGGAATCGAACCCACAAGCGGCGGATTATGAGTCCGCTGGCGGACCGGTTGCCTTTCCCGCGATCAGAGGATGTTAGGCATCAGCGGCCATGATCGGATAGTGGGTGGCGGAGATGCTGATTTTCTTCACCGCACCCTGGGAGTAGACCGCCTTGGCATCGTCAACGAAGACGCGGCCGGTGGCGAAGTTCACGCCGTCGATGGTGCCGAGGCCGGTGAGTTCGACGCCTTTGGCGGGGAGGATGGTGGTGGCCTTGCAGACCACCGAAAGGGCGACCTTGCGCTCGGCATTGTGATCGATGCGGGTGACCGGATCGTCATCCTCATCAGTGATGACGGTGGTGCCGCCGCCGTTGGTGATCTCGAAGCTCTCGATGATGCCGGCCGTGACGACGCTGTGCGCGCCGGTGATCGCGCCTGCCGGCACTCCCCAAATAACCTGAACTCCCTTGATTGACGCTGCCATGATGGCAGCTGGCGGGGTGTCAAATTTTACACCGGAGCGACGATGCCGCGGTAGCCGGCGACGTGCTGCCAGCGGTTTTCGACGATGCTGGCCTCGACCGCACTGCGCTCGAGGGTGGACCAGGCCAGCGTGCTGGCGGAGTCGGTAAACAGCGGGACGGGATCATCGAGGACGGCGAACAACGCGCCGGCCTGCGCTTCGGCCGTCTCGGCGGGGGTGACGTCCGCGTCGTGGAAGACGCCGATGAGGATATTAAGGTCCCAGATTTCCGCCTGCCCCGGGTAGAGCTGATCCGCCGAGCCGATCCGGATCACGGCGTAGGGCGGCAGCATGACCTCGTCGTTCACTTCCGGGTGGATCGCGACCGGCCCGGTGTATTCGGAAATCAGGAAGTCGCGGATGGCGGCAATGACGAGAGCGCGGGTCATGCTGGCGGCGGGTAGTCAACGGCCCATGCGCCGCTGGGCCGCTGCGGCGCGGCGGGCGAGCACCGCTTCCAGGGCTTTGATCAGGCCACGCTCGCGGCGGCCGATGGCCAGCGCCACCCGGGACTGCATGCCGTTGGGGAACCAAATCTCTGAATTGAAAATGGTGATCGAGATGCGGCCGGTGCGAGTTTTGATATCGGCCCCGCCACGCCCGGCACCATGGCGGGTGATCCAGGCGGGCACGGCGCGGCCGGCGGTCTTGAGTTCGCGGGCGGCGTTGATCCACCCGGCGTTGAGTTTGCCGACCTTGGCCATTTCCTGCCTGATGTATTGCTTGAGGACCGCCTTGCGGGTGACGGCCATGCCGATGCCCTTCATCTTGCGGGTGCGGCCGGTGCGCGGATTACGGGCGAACTGGTGGACGCGGGCCAGATCCGCCGCGCTTTCCGCCACCTCGCGCACGATGTCCTTGTGGCCCTTGCCGGTCTGGAATTCAAATCCGGCGTTGACCATGCCGACGAGCGTGTCGTGCTTGAGGGTGGAGGTGGGAAACAGCCGGGCGATATCGGCGGCGATGCTGGCCTCCCCGCGTTTTTTGGCTTCGAGGGCGATGCCGCCGGTGTCTGTCATCGCCTGCCCGCCTTTGCCGCCCGGTGGGGTGACGGCGATGACGTGGCCGACCAGGATCCCCGCTTGCTGCCGGGTCACCTGGTCGAGGTCCTTGCGGGTGAGGGTGGCAAACTCGGCAATGGCGGCTTCGAGGTTGGAGGTGTCGATCCGGACGGCGATCATGACGGCCGGGGCGGGTCAACCGGGGGTGGCAGGGCCGGGCCGCAGGTCTTGCAGCGCGCCACCGTGGACGCGCCGGGTGGCGGTGGGGCGATCACCATGCCCACCGGCCGCTCCGGCGTGCCCAGCGCATAGCCTGAGCGCTTGCGCGGGCGCGGCCACAACGGGGCCTCAGAGTTCATAGACCTCCCCGTGTGCGGTTGGCTTTTGGCCTAAGGATGCGGAGCGGTAACAGATGACGAGCAGGTTGACGACCCGGGTCTCGCCTGGGCCTTCGGGAATCGGGATCTCGAACCACCCGGACCATTCGTCCGCGCCGCCGTAAACCCACGAGCGCGAGGTGACTAACGATGGCGCGGGCGCGGGTTCCGCGCCGGGGTCATCGGGGATGACGGGTTCGTCGCCCCGGTCGTCGGGGTCGGCATCCTCCCAGATTGCATGCGCGGCGGTGGCGGCATCGAAGGCGTCTTGGAGTGTTCGCCATGCTTCCCACTCCGCCGGGAAGAAGACCTCGTCCCACTGGAGTTCGTAGGTGGTGCGCTTCGTCGGCTCCAACGGTTCCTCTCCGCGCTCGTCCGGGTCGGCGGCAGTCCAGGCGGCATGCGCGATCTCCCACGCGGCATGAGCGGCATCGAGCGTGGTTTTCGGGGGTTCCTCGCCGCGCTCTTCGTCCTCCTCGCCTGCCGCGTCCCAGGCCAGCCATTCGGCGGTGATCGCGTCCCAGCGTGCGCCGGCGGGAATACCGACGCGGTAGCGGGCTTTGGTGACGGCGGAAACCTGCTCGCAAACGACTGCGAGTTCAGGCACAGGATCGGGCGGATCGGGCGCGGGGTCGGGGATTTCCGGCGGGTCTTCGTAGCCGTAGGAAAACTCGACCTGAGATGAACAATCCGAGCCGGGCCAGTCTTCACCTGAAATCATGGTTTTCCTTACCTCGATCTCAGCGGTCAGGCTGGCGATGGTGACGGGTTCCAGAAACTTTACAGTCAAGGTGTCGGTGATGTGACCGTCCAAAAGCGGGGGCGCTCCGAAAGTGTCCAAATCAACCTTCGTGAATATACCGAGCGTTGAATAGGTCCAATCGACTGTCGGTTCTCCAACTCCCGGCAGGGGGCAGATATTGTATTCGCCGCTTTCGCCGGGGGATCCTGTGGAGGATACCGAGAAAGTTCCAGAGCATGGAGAATCAATACCCGAGGTTGATGACACAACCGATACCGTCACGGTTGGGTCGATTTCCTCGTCGTCTGGCGTGATTGTTTCGTTATCAGTGAATGAATACGATGTAGAGAACTGGCGGGTGGTGCATGTTCGCACAGCTGCATCGCCCGTGCCGACGGTCACATAGTCGTTTTGATGTGTAGCGGTGATGGTCGTGTCTTCGCTTCCAACGTAAGTATAAACACCGGGATCCTCTCCGGTTTCAGTCATCGCACGGTGAAATTTCTCCTCTCGCTTGCGGAAAATCTTACAGCGATCTTCCGCCGGAACAGTCGAGAGCGCGGGTAAGCTGAAACCGCATGCCGCAACGCTGATGCTCTGACATTCCTTCCTCGGTGCCTCGCAGGCATCCGGCTGGCACGGGCAACAGCCAATCAGGGCCACGTCTTGCGAGGTCAGGACGTTCATCCTCGCGCTGCCGTTAGGGTTCCGCCGCAGTGGTTGATCGTGATATTGCCGCAGCCGACCGCTTCAAGCGTGGCCGCGCCCGCCGCGATGGTGAGCTTGCCAATCGGGATGATGATCTTGCCGACGCCGGTGGTCACGATCGGGCGGGTGTTTGCGGGGTATTGGGTGACCGGTTCCGCCGTCCAGGAGACGGATTTCCAGAATCCTGAGGGGGTGGTTTCGGTGCTGGTTTCGATGCCGGGGAGCAGGATTTCGCCCGCGTCGTCATTGTTGGCGGTGACGGCGATTTCCAGATAGAACAGGGTGACCCCGGTGGAGGCGAGGTTGAGCTCCTTGTTGGGGACGTTGAAGTTTTTGATGCCCGCTTGGATGGTGCCGCCACGGATGCCGGTCTTGGTGACGCCACCGACCGGATAGGTGGTGAGCTCGCCGAAGAAGCAGGTGGTGGGCGCGCCGCCACCGCCGGATCCGGCACCGCGCCGGCGGTTGCTCAGAATGACCTGGTTGCCGACTTTGCGCATCAGCAAGCCGGGGCCGCTGCGGATCCCGCCGCTGCGCAGATACTCGCCGAGGGCGGCCCATTTGGATGGGGTCGGGGTGCCGGTGAAAATTTCGGGCAGTTCCATGGTTAGTAGATGTCGGCATCCCAGCCGTTGCGGCCGGAGAGCAGCCAGGTTTTGCGGATCTCATAGATGCCGCCCCGGCGGGTGTAATCGGCGGCGGAGTAAATCCAATTCCTCGAGCCAAAGCTCGGTTGCGGGCCGCTCGGCGGGTCGATCTCGCCGAGGCTGCCCAGGTCGGTGGGGCGGCTGCTGGAAAAATAGATCTCGGACCAGGTGGCGCCGGGGCTGAGAAACGATTCGATCCCGGCCTTGAGGTTGGCCGCCTCGCCGAGACGCGCGCGGAATTCGCGGAACACGCCGCGGGTGTTGTCGGTGGTGATTTTCTCGGTGTCGGGATCGACGAACACCGCGCCATTGAGCGGCGCGGCGGGGGTGCCGGCAATGGTGGAGAAATCCGGGTGCAGCTCGATGGGTTCCTCGGCGAGCGAGGAGCTGAGGGAGTAGATCGGCTCGGGCAGTGAGTTGAGGAAACCTTCGTAGGTATAGGTGACCCGGTAGAATTTGCCATGGCTGCCGCTGGTCCAGTTTACTTTACTGACCGCCATCGAGGTGAAGCGCGGATGCACTGAGTATTTCGAGCGTAACAAAGAGGGAAAGCCCTCGGCCGGGACCTCCTCGACGCGGGTGAGCATGTCGACGCCGAAGCGGTCGATGGTGCCGTTTTCCTCCGACTGAACTATAACTCGGGTCTTGATCCCGCTGACGATTGCTGGCATTACCCTTGCCATGCGAAGTCAAGCGACGATGGGCTGGGAGAATGGCGCGCGGGTGCCGGTCACCGACCGCCGGGAAATCCCGGAGCCACCCCGGCCGGAGCGCGGCGCGCTGGTGATGGTGCGGCGGCTGGTGGGCTTGATGCTCGCCGATACGGATCCGGCCCTCGGCGTGGAGTGCATGGCGCTGGTGACCGGCATCGGTTACGAGGGATCGAGCATGGCGGAGATTGCCCGCCGGCACGGGGTGACCCGGGCGGCCGTCTCGAAGCGCTGCGTCGATTTGTGCGATGCCTTCGGGGTGCACCCGGTGCGCGCGATGCGGCCGGAGAAGAATCGGGAGCATTGCCGGAAGGCACGGTTGCAATCGCTCGCGGGCCAATGATTAACCTGGATGAGATCGGACTTTGCATTGATGAAGGCGATGGCGCTGCTCTTGCGGGAGTTGGTGAAGGGCTGTGGCTTCTTGACTCTCGCGAAGCGGATATGGAAGTCACCACCGCCGCGCCGCTGCCCGCCTTCATCCAAGCCACCCCGACCGGGCTGATCCTCGCCAAAGACCTGACCTTCGAGGAATGGGGCGCGATTGGCAGCAGCTTCGGCACCGCTCTGCAGACGGCCGCCTGGTGCATCGGCGACTGGATGGTATACGGCGAACGCAAGTGGGGCAAGCAACTGTTACTCGAGGGCGATGCCTTCGACTCCAAGGCGAACCGCATCCCCTCGGAGATTTTCGACGATGCCATCGCGGCCACTTCGCTGGACCGCCAGACGCTGTCCCAATATGCCAGTGTCTGCCGCAAGATTCCGATGGCGGAGCGGCGGGTGCATCTGTCGTTCGGCCACCACCGGATCCTGGCACCGCTGCCCACGCCGCAACGGCTGGAATGGATGGCGCTCTTAGATTCGGAATCTAATAAGCGGGTGCCGACGGTCAAGCGGTTGGCACTCTCGGTGCGGATTGCCACCGAAGCCCCGCGGGTGGTGACCGAAGAGGAGATCACTCAACGCGGCGAACAGGCCGGGCATGACAACTATGTGCCGCATCTCACCCGCTTGCTAACGGTGCTGCGCAAGACGCTGCCGGGGATGACCGAGGAACAGCGCGAGGCGCTGCGGGATGATAGCGAACAACTGCTCGACTTGCTGCTAAGGCTTTAACGCTTGGCCGGGCGCAAGGTATACTCGCCCACCAGGCTGCCGAATTGTTTGGCGAGGCTGGAAACGCGGAAGCTGCGGCCATTGAAAGTGGCGGCGTCGCCGATGGCGGGCGGCGTGGTCAGATCGGCGAGCAGCAGCTTGCAAGCGAGGTCGCCGGTCTCGGCATAGCCACCGCTGGCCAGCTCGCGGCCGAACTCGGCCTCGGCGACGATGGCGGTGATGGTGGTGCCCTTGATGTTGATCGGCACGCCGAAGGCATCGCGGTGTTCGCGGAAGGCCTCAGCCAGGGCGGTGGCGGTCTCGGAGGTCACGCCTTGGCTTTGGGGTCGCGGTTGACGATGACGGCGGGAGACGGGTCGCGGTGGTCGATGACCTGGGCGGTGGCCGGGATTTCCTCGGCGAGACCGGAATGAACGAGCGCGGCGGCTTCGCCATTGTCGACGTTTTCCCGGACTTCGCCGGTGGCTTTGATGCGGAGATTTTTCATGGGCGGAAAGTGAGCGGATTTTAATGGGAAAGAAAAAGGGGCGGCGGAAATCCACTAACCGCCGCCCCTCCCAATATGCAACCAACTGAGAGATTATGCACCCAGCGCGTCGAGCATCGCGGAGAAGCTCTTCGGCCGGACCACGCCGCCGTCGTAGTAGGTGTTAGCAACCAGGGTGTAGAGACCGAGCTTGGCATTCGCGGAATCGCGGATGAGTTCAAGCTGGAGACCGCCCCAGTAACCAATGACGTAGTCGGCGAAGTTTCCGAAGAAGATCGCCGAAGCCACGCTGCTGGATCCCTTGGTGAGGGTGCGGCTGATGGCGTTGGTGAACCCCGCGCCGTAACCGTTGATCACGTTGGGATTGCTGTCGCTGAGGATGAAGCCCGAATCGGTTCCGGATGGGTTCTTGAGCGTGCTCTTGAGCTTGCCGCGGATCTGGCCGTTGGAGGCGTAGCGGAGAGAACCGCCAAGCGCGTTCTGGGTATCCACTGCGGTTTCCAGCGCGATCAGGTGGGCGAAGGTCGGAGCCAGGCCGTTGGTGCCGCCAGCGACCGAGCCAATGCTGGCGGTGCCTGCAATGCCATTGGCCTCGGAGGTGCCGCCACCATGGAAGAAGGCCGCTTCTTGCACTGCCAACATTTGGTTGGTGAGGTGCATGCGGATCATACTTTCAATGGCCGAACTCGACTGCAGCAAGAGTTGCTGCGAGAGATCGATGAAGGCCGGGAGGCGCTTCGGGCTGAGCGAGAGCTTGCCGGTGGTGGGGCTCACTTCGTCGGCCGAGGCGTTTTCGGTCTTTTTGGCCGGCGCAGTGCCAGCGATCAGGCGCGGCAGATCGATGTTGCCATTCAATCCGGTGAGGACCGTGGCACCGAGCTGGCGCATGACCGAACCGTTGAAGAAATCATCGAGCAGGCCAGACGTCTGGGTGGCAATGGTGTGGCCACCTTCGGCGGCGGTGGAGGTCATGTCGCGCTGGCCGAGGCGGCGCACCAGCATGGCGGGCAGCATGATCGTGCCTTGGTCGGCGATGCCGGCGCGGGCCGCTTCACGCTCGCCTTCCTGGAGCATTTCACGCTCGATGCCGGTGAGGGAGCCGCCGTTGAGCATGGAGCGCAAGGCAACGCCCAGATCGAAGCGGCCGATGTCGCGGGCTTCGAGGCGGGAAGGCTCACCTGGCTGGAAGCCGGTCTGGCGGGAAACCAGCGAGTCGAACACCTGGGCGCGGAACGCATCGGCGGTGAGGCCGTCAGCGATGGCGCGGTTTTCGTCGACCATCACGCCTTGGTTGCGGGCTTGCGTGGCGATGGCACCGATGGTGGAGACGCGGCTGCGCTCGTCGGTGATGCTGCGCTGCAAGTCGGCCTGGGTGATGGCGGGCGGGGCCTCGCGGACGACTTCCAGACGCGGGGCGACGGGAGCTTCGAGGGCGCGGGCGGCGACGGCGGGCGCTTCAGGAGCGGCGGCCGGAATAACGGGAGTTTCTGGGGTCATTGATTTGGTTTCTGCTAAAATGTCAGGACGCGCGGGAGGACTAACACCCCGGCCGACTCCCACGGAATCATCGGCTGGAATGGAGACGATGCTGATCTCGAACGGTTCCCAGTCAGTCACCCGGACAGCTTCCACGCCGCCGGCTTGCTGAGTGGTTTCCGTCTTGTGGATGCGGTATCCGACCGAGACCAATCGGCGGATCCCATCCATCACATCTTGAAAAATTTCCTCGGCGCGGGCGCTCTTGCCGAAGCGCACGATGGCGCGGCCCTTCTTGTCCTTGTCGATGGTGGCGGACTCGACGACGCCGATCTGGTCGTTGCGGTCGTGGTCCATCAGCAGCGCGCCGCCGTTGTTGAGGCGGCCTAACCGCACCGCACTCGGCGAGTGGTCTAGCACTTCCTGTCCGAACCACCGCTCTACCGGAAACTCCGACGAGAACGACAGCGCCGCGGTGCGGGCCTTGGCGTCGACGGTGGCGCGGTCCAGCTCGAAGTTCAGGAAGCGGGTGTTCTCCGCCGTCAGCGTGGCGCTGCGGGTGCTGAGAAAGGGATTGGTCTTCGGCTTCACAGCTTCAATCCGGGGTGTCAATCATCGCCACCGGGGCGGGGGCTTTGGGTGGATCGACCAGCTCGGGCAGCGTCACACCGAGTGAGGCGGCGAGGTCGTTGTCGGCCTTGATCGAGCGGAGCACGTCGTAGATGTCGCCGCCGTTTTCGGAGACCACCTTGCGCAGCGAGGTTTGGCCGGAGCGGATGCCGAGGATAGACGCTTCCATGTCCTTCTTGGGGTCAACCCATGCCCAGCGTTTGCCCTGGAATTCCGGCACGTTGAACTTCCACATCTTCTCCCACGGCAGCCCGAGGCGACCGGATAGCAGTTCGAGACTCAGCCACTCGGTGAACAGGTCCTCGGCGAAGTGCTCGATCAAAAACCGCTGGATGGCTTTCCAGACTTCGCGCTCTTCGATGAGCCCGGCGCGGATCGAGGAATAGTTCACGCCCTCGAGGTCGGAGGCGAGGGAGTTATAGGAAATGCCGAGGGAAGTCGCGATGCCGCGAAGGCGAGATTTGACGAAGTCGCCGTAGCCAGCATTCGGGTGGTCGGTGGACCATTCCTTGAACTCGACCCCGGCGGGCAGTTCTTCAATGGTGCCAGGGGAGGCGTCCATCGAGAGGTTGCCGTCGTTGTCGACCTCGCCGTCCCAGCCGTCCGGGGTCTTCTTGGTGAAGAAGCCCATCTTGGCGGCACCGGTGCGGGCAGCGACCAGCTCGGCTTCGGCGTAGCCGTCGAGCATCTTCATCCCCTGCATCGAGGCGACCAGCCAGGGCAGGCCACGGGATTGCTCGGGGCGCTCGGAAACAAACAGGTGGATGATGTCCTCGGCCGGGATCCGGACCCGGTCGGCTTTGCGACCGCCGCCGAAACCTCCGTCGCCGGGGTGGCGGCCGAGCAGGTGATAGGCCACCGGCATGCGGTCGCCATTGCACTCGACCCCGAAGCGCACTTCGTTGCCATTGTCGGCGGTGAAGTTGGCAGCCTCGTCGAGCAGGTCGGACTCGATGATTTGCAGGCGCAGGCCGTCGCGCCGGCGCACCTTGCGGATCAGCACTTCGCCATCGCGGGCGAGCGAGCGGACCACGAGCCGCTGGACGTCGCGCCAGGAATGACGGCCGCAAACGGTGCATTTGCCTTTACGGCCCCACTGATACCAAGCGGTTTCAATTTTGTCGTTGGCGACCTCATCGAAACTTTGCTGGCCTGGGTCGCGCACCCGCATTTGCAGGGAGATGCCGTTCTCGCCGATGACGTTGTTTTCAAGCGTCCGCAGGTAGCCGCGGGTCCACTCGTTGTTCCTTTCGAGGTCGCGGGAGCGGGACCGCAGCGGCGCGAGCTTGCCGTCCAGGGCAGCGTCGGCACTGAGCGGCGACATGATCCAATCCAGCGTCAGGCGGCTGTTGGACGCGGCGGAGAAACTGCGGGCGGCTTTGGGCGCGGAACGCCGGAAGAAGTTTCGGACGGCGGTCAGCATTGTGGGAAGTTGATTTTGATGGTGCGGCGCTTGGTGCCGTAAATCGCGCTCTCGAGGGCTTTCTCCTCAAAGCGGTATTTGTCGCGCATGGCGTCAAGTTTCGCGATGTCGGCGAGCGAGTAGGTCTGATCGCCGAAGGAAACGCTCTGGTTGGTCTTGCCTGCCAGTTTGAGGATCGACGCATCCAGCGCGGCGATGAGGGCTTGCACGGATACCAGGCGGGCTTCGTTGGTCACGCCGTCGCCACGTTGTCAAACTCACCAGGCATTCACCCAGCCGCTGCTCTTGCGCGGGGGCTTCTTGGCTTTGTCTTTCGGCGCGGCCTCGGCCGGCGCGGCATCGATGGAGACAAACGAGGCGGCGAGTTTTTTCCAGTTGATGTTGAGGAGTTGCAATGCGCCGAGGGCATAGACCCGGCAGTCGAGCGCTTCGTTGCGGGCCTTGCTGGCGTTCTCGAATTTGGAGAATGGCACGCCGTCCTTGTAGCGGGTCACCTTGGTCTCGGCCGTCAACTGGCGGAACCAGGTCTCGTCCCGGTCGGAGGGGAAATGCATGTAGCCGGGACCGAGGTCGGCAGTCTGCAGGCGCGAGTAAATGGTGTCCTTCGCGGTGTCGGTGCCCACCGAGAACAACGCGGCCCGGACCACGCCTTGCCGGGTCGGCCGGGAAATGAGCGGGACGGCCGGACCACCACGGCCTTTGCAGGCGTAGATTTTCCGGCGCTCGCGCTTCTTGGTGAATTGATAGACGGCCTTGGCTTTGTGGCCGGAGTCCATGAAGGCGCACATCACCGGCAGGACGTTGCCGCAGGGGTGGGTCCATTTCCGCTGGAGCTGCTCGTCGACGGCCGCTTGCACCTCCGGCCGGTTGAAGTCGCCCATGATCACGACGTAATCGAGCGACCAGCTTTCCTCGTCGGCACCCCAGGCGACGAACTCCATCTCGATGCGGTCGCCCTGGATGTCGGCGCCCACGGTGACGACGAAGCCGCCGGCCGGGCAGTCGCCCCAGTTTTCCCGACGTTGCAGCAGTGGTTCCCAGGCGAGGCTTTCGCCATCCTCTTCCCAGGTCTCGGCGAGGAAGGTGTTCACCCAGGTCCGCAGCACCTCCTTGCCCTTGCGCTTGGCGGATAGGTGGTCGGCGACCATCTGGTGGAGGCGGGAGGCAAACCCCCGCTTGTGACGGAACATGCTGGCGATCCCGTTCAGATGATAGCCACGGAGGGTGCGCTCGGGAAACGCAGCGATCCACTGCCCACTGCGGACCATTACCCTGCGCTGTTCGTCAGTGAGTTTCTCGTTGCAACCCTCGCATTCATACCATGCGTCCTGACCGTCTTCTTGTTCGTGGCGGACTTGTGCCCATTTCAAGATTTGGAGTTTGCCACACTCTGGACATGGGCAGTGCCAGCGCCGCTGGTCGGACTCCTCGAAGCGAGCCTCGATGCGAGACACTCCCTTGACGGTCGGGGTGGCAGCCTCAACGACAACCGGATTCCAGAAGGTTTCCGTCCGCCGGATTGCCAGGGATGCCGGGTCGCCCTCGTTGCCGGCCGATGGCGGGAAGCGGTCCTCCTCATCGAGCAGGACGACGCGGCGCGGGCGGCCGGCCAATCCGCTCGGAGCGTTCGCGCCGGCCATCGCGATATTGCCGCCGGGGTAGGTTTTATGCAGCAGGGTGTTGCCGGAGTCCCGGCTCCGGACATCGGCGACCAACCCTTGCAGCACCGGCGTGTCGCGGATCATCGGGGCCAGCCGCTCCTTGCTCCACGACTCCGCCAGGTCAATCGTCGGTTGCACCATCAGGATGGGCGCTGGCTCGATGTGGATGAAGTAGCCGACGATGTTGTTGATCGCCTCGGTCTTGGAAAGCTGGCTCGCGACCATCAGCACGGTGCCGGTGGCGGTCGGATCATTCACCGAGTCCATCCACTCGGCCGCGTAGGGTGTCAGGTCGGTCGAGTATTTCCCCGGGTTCGCACACGACTCCGGCGACAGGTATCGGTATTCGTTCGCCCACTCGCTCACCGTCATCCGGGGCGGCGGCGTGAAGATCCCGAACCAATGCGCGGCGATGTCAGCGAGCGCCACGTTCATCCTTCGCGGCTCCAGTCAAGTTTACCGAGGTCCATCACCTCGGTCAGGCACTTGTCTTTTTCCTCGTCCGTGAGCGGCATGTTCAAGATCCGGTTCCGCAGTGCCACCATCACCTTCTCGCCGAGCTTCTTCACGCTCGCGATCTCGACCAGCTCACCGCGGCTCCTGGCATTCGCCAGCGCCAGCCGGTCGGCCTCCTCCTTCGTCTTCCGAAACTTCTCCGCTTCATGGTCGCCGCCGAGCAGCACCTTCACCAGATCCCGCACCCGGTAAAGTTCCGCCCCCGTCGCCCGGCCGGTCGCCTTGCCGCTCGGCTTGACCTCCGAAGCGGCCACTTTCCGGGCGAATTCCTTCCGGTCTCCACCGCATTCCCGGCACCATTGCGCGACAGTCCACTGCTCCATATCCGCTCCAACCCAAGTCAAGACCTCCGGGGGAAAACGAAATGGGCTGGCGCTAGGAAAATGCGGCGAGACAGACGACCGCATGCTCGACCCTCACGGGAGGACCCTAACAGTTTTCAGGTGGTGGGGGGGGGCAGGGCAGCGGGCCTGGGGTCCGGGGGGCCGGGGGTCACCATTCCTCCCGTTTCCTTTGTTTCCATTCTTGAAACTCCTCGTAGTCGCATTCGTTGGCATATTCTGAGCCTTGACCGGTGCTCTTCCGCATCCAGGTCTCGAAGCCTGCCGACTCGCGTCTGCTTTCCCGTCGTTGAGCGACGTCAGCGTTTCGCTTCTGATCCTCCTCAGCGTGGCATGCCTTGCAGACGATCTTGAGGTCTGATGGCAGCTCGCAGCCGAGCCTGTCATAATTCAGATGATGGATCTCAAGCGTGGCTGATGGATGCTTGCAGACTTCGCACGCTCGGCCTCGAAGGCGAAACAGAGCGATCCGTGTGTTCTTCCATTGGACTGACTTCAAATGTTTTTGGTATTTGGCAGTCCATTCAATCGTCGAATGATTTGGCTCGTTGTTCATTTGCGCGCTGTTCATTTTTAAGTTTTCCGGTCACACCCATCACACCCATCACACCTGTCACACCCGTTACCCCTTAAATTCTAGAATCGCTACCCAACTTTCAATATTGTCTGAAAACTGGGTAGCTTTTCATGTAAATAAGGGGTAACGGGTGTTACGTGTGTGATATGAGGAATCAAGGTTTTCCCTCGGGGAAAAGTTCCGAGGCGGTTTCTTCGGGGTGAACAGTAGTATCCGCGTCAATCACGTAGGTTTTTTGGTCCCGATACTGCTTCCGGACTGGATCATACTTCCCGTCGACTTGCCGCGTGAACCGCCTGCCATCCACCGTGATCTCATCCCCACCGGCCTCCTTGAACATCCTGCCAAGCAGCTTGCCCACGCGCACCTCTGCGGCTTCCACCGAGTCTCGCCGGCCGGGCATGGTCAGGTCGTGCTCTTCAGCAGCCTCGGCCAGATCGGAGGCGGTGAGTGCCTGCCCTTGATGGCCATCGGTCACCAGCGCATGGATTACGTCGCGCAGCCATTGCAGTTTCGGGTTGGCGGTGCGCATCTGTTCCTCGCGATGGCCATCGAGCAGCGGTGGAAATTGGAAGATGTTCTGCACGATCCAATCAAGCACCTGGCACCACGTCCGGAAATCGTGGCGGTTTTCCCGCGTCCTCGGGCACCCCTGCGCCGCCCATTCTCGGATCACGGCGTGCACAGCGCCCAGATAGCGTGCCTGGTTCTTTTTTACATGGGCGATCAAGTCGCCCTCCTGATAGTGGTGCCATTCATGGTCGGCGGCGCGCTTGCGGATCCGGGTGATCACCGAGCGGTTGGCGATGTCGCGGGTCAGCTCCGCGCCGTTGGTGCTGAGCTGCCAGACGAAAGGGGTGCAGTCGATATCCGCCGCCTCACGCAGCGAGCGCGCATCCACCCGTCCCAGCCCGCGGATGGCGGTTTCAAGGATCTGGCTGTCGAGCCGGCCGCGGAAGTTGTCGAAGGTGATGAACGGCCGGCCTTTCATGAGTGCCCGGGAAACCCGCTCATCGAGGCTACCCACTCCACCCACCGCCTGGGCAATCGCCGAGGGCGCTTCCCGGTAGATCGCATGGATCAGCCGGAAGCGGTAGCTCTTGCCGGATTGCGATTGATCCGCCTCCGCCAGATCCAGCGGAAAGTCATCGTCGATCCAGCCACCCATTTTCAGGGCCGGCGAGATCAAAGATGCCACCGCCCGCGAGGCGTCGCCCCCTTCAGGGAAATCAAAGTCCGCCAGGGCCGCCAGCAACATCTCGCGGGCCTCGGCGAGGGGCACGATCGGCGGCAGCGCGCCGCCGGTGATGAACGTGCCGCCGGCGTGCACATGGTGGCCCGGTTCGAGCGTCACACTGCCGCCCTTACCGTCCGGGGCGATCACCGGCGCGGAAACCAGTTGCCGGATTGCCGGCAGCATCTCGCGGGCCGCGTCAGATTCCATGATCGCATCGGCCGATTGGGCAGGGAAAGTCGCCGAGCGCCAGCGTGGATTGCCATCCTCGCGCATTTCTCGGCGCATCACCTTTGCTCCGAAGGTTTCGATCACGGAAATCATCCGCTTCGCCTGAACGGTGCGCAGCTCCCGGTTGCCCGCGTCATCGGTTTCCACCTCGTGCACGCTGGTGCCGCGAATGAACAAGCGCTTCGTCGGTCCGATCACCGAAAAGATGTGCCGGGCAGCCAGATCATAGCCGATGTCGCCGGCAGGGACAGGAAACACATGCGCCGGGATACTGTCCGCCTTATCCCCTTCCTTGGTCGGCTTGTTGCCTGGAACCTCCGCCGTTTTCGGCGCCCGCGGTGCCACCGAGGAAACCACCGTCGGCGCCCACCCGTGTTCTTTCGCCCGCATCACCAACGTCGCCGCATGCACGTCGGTGAGCCGCTTCTGAAACTTCGCCGCATACTCGCCCTCCACCTCTTCCGGGCTCCACCCGCAGAGTGCGGCGGTGCCCTCGACCTCGCCGAGGGCATCCCACACCGCGCTGGCGATTTTCAACCACTCCGCATACGCCGGCCGGGGCGGGATCACCCGCAGCATCTCCGCCACCGTCGCCGCGTCCAGGTCGCGCTGGGCATTCCCCCGGATCACGATCCCGCCGGTGGGTGAAAGGTAGTGGCATTTCGTGGGAATTCCGTGAGGAATCGATTTCTCACGGTCATCTTCCTCCTCATCCTCGAACTCCTCCACCACCTCGAGCGCCACCGGCTCGAACATCGCGCTGGTATCCATCCGTAGCCAGGCTTCCGGATCGTGCGACACAAAGCACAGCCGCACCGGATCCTTGCAGGATGGATCGATCGTGAGTTTAAGCGTCTTGAAATGCGCCTCGGCGGCGAGGAATGCCGCCTTGTGAGTGGCGGGGTCCGCCGGGATCCGCGCTACCCCCTTGATCCCCTGCCCCGATGGAGTCACGAACACCGCCACCATCCGCGCATCCGCCTGGAGGATTTCCCGCATCTCCTCGAGCGACCAGCCGATGTTGTCCTTGGCGTCCAGGTCGATCTGGAGCAGCCCCGAATGTTGGAAGCGCCCTTCGGCCACCGCTGCCTTGCGCCGGCCGCTGATACAGCCGGATAGCGACACCGCCGGCAGCGTCTTCTTGAGCGTGTCGGCCTCCGCTTTCATGCCGGCGGCGAGCAACTCGCGCACCTGTTCCACCTTCTCGGCGAAGGTGGCGTTGCGGATCGCGTCGATCAGATCGCCGAGGGTGGTTTCGTTGCTCGGCTTCCACGCTTCCGCGTTGGTATAGTAATCGAGGGTCGGGCCATGGTCGGCCGGTTTGCGTGGGACGTGAGCGAAGCGCTCTTTGAGGGGTTGCATTAGGTGGGTGGATTGGTTCGGAAGATATCGTTGGCGGGGTTGCGGTCCCAGCGGGAGACGCGGCGGTGAAATCGCCGGAAGCGTTTGTATTCGGCGCGCTCGCCTTCGCGGAACAACAGCCGCGCAAAAAAGAAACGGCCGGTGGCCATTGACCAACCGGTCGCCGAGCGGAAATGCCGATACGCGAAAACATCGCGCGGCCAGCGTGCCAGCTCACTGCGCCACCCGGCGATGAGCCTGAGACGTTCATGAAAGGTGGCGGGGAAGAGCTCAAGTTGCATAGTTAGGAGGGGTCATATCAGGCGCTGGGAGCGTGTTCGGCATTGGCTGGTTTTTGCGGGGTGATATTTGCTTGAAATGCTTTCGATGTAGCGAGTTGCGCGGGTTGGCAGGCGTGCGATATTGCGCGGTCGGGCACTACGAACAAATGCTGTTGTGCAGAATAAGATCCCCAAAACAGATCGGGCAATCGGAGCTGGACCATTTCGCAGACACGCCGCATTTGACGCACTCTTTGAGTGGGGCAGGAGCGTCATAGATATTGCAGTCCCAGACCTGATCAAGCCTGCCATCTTCGGTGCGCACCGATGAGACTCCGTAATAATCCGTTTCCACAAACATCGCGGCGTGATAGGTGCCGTTGGAGAGAATCCGCACGGGCTGTCCGCGATAAAAAGACGCACAACAAGGCGTCTCATCCAACCCCTTCCAGCTCCCTTGTTCGGTGTCGGCTTGCTTCGATGGCGTTTGATTTTGGTGCATGATTTAGGGCTTCGATTCGGGGTGGATGGACTCGACGTTCGTCGGAGGAAAAACATCGAGGTCGTAGGTAAGGTTCCCCATGTCGTCCACCTTCAGCGTTTCATCCTGCCGTGAGTCGTGAGGGAATAACCACTCCCCGCATTCAGGGCAGTTCTCGCCGCTAGGGCTTCGGTGGTCGCGTGTCGGCCACTCGAATTTATGACCGCACTCGTCGCACAGGAATGAGCGCCACCCACGACGAACAAGTCGTGGCTGGTCAACCGTTGCCAGCGTTGGAGTTGGTTCTGTATTCATAGCGTTTTCTCGCTGGCATCGGTGCCAGCACATTTTGCGTTCGGCAGAAAAGGCTTCGCCAGATTCAGGCACTCGCGGGCAGGTCCAGCGATCTGCATAAAGGTGCGATTGCTCGCTGGTCCTTGCATCCGCTCATGGATTTTCACCATGGCCGAGATCATCGCGGCGTTGTCCCGCTGAAGTCGCTCAATCTGACGCTCCAGCTTCTTCATAGTTTCCACAGCGGAATCAACAATCGGGTCGGCATATTGCGAGTCTCCAGCCCAGTCGTGTCTCCATTTTTTGGTTGTTTCGTAGCGTTTCATAATTCAAAGATTCCGAACAAGGCGTGAGACCTAACCGGATACAGCCGGATTGTTTGGTTTTGAGGCGGAGTCCTGCGCGGCTGTATCCGGCAGGTCCACATTGGCGTTCTCCCAAGGAAAGAGCAGTCGGGCGGGTGATCCATTTTCGAGCTGGTTCCGCATGTCACGCGCCATTGCCCGCGCATCATCCCGCTCGCGCTCAAGTTTGCGGGCGTGCGAAAGCAATCGGTCCCGCTGGTTGATTTCCCTCATGCCGTCGAGACTAGCCCGGAATTTGTTCGTCTCCGGCGTGTCGTTTGTCGTTTCTTGTTTCATGGTTGGAGGTGCCTCGCGGCGATTTTCTTTACTTGCTGGATCACGGCGGGGGTGTTGTCAGCGGGGCGGATGTGGAGGGTGAGCAGGACTTGAATCTCCCGCTCCATCCGCTTCAGGGTTTCCCGGTGATCCCGCAGACGGGCCAATGCATCGCGCAGCTGCCGGGCAGTCATCCCGCGAGTCATGGTAGCTCCTCCTTGCTCCGTAAAAAGTACGGTGACGCAGGGGTCGCCGCCGGGTCATAGCCCGCCGCGATCTTCCGGTGGAACTCCTTCGCCTGCGGACTGATGAACATCCCCTGGAACCAATCCTTGAGATGTAACCCGCCGAGCGATTTCACCCGCGACACAGCGACGTAGGCCTGCCCCGGCTCGCGGGCCGCGCGGATATCGATCAGCGCGCGGTCGAGCGTCAGGCCTTGGCTCTTGTGGATCGTGCACGCCCACGCCAGCCGCAGCGGGAATTGTGAAAAACACCCGGTTTCGTTTTCCGTCGTTGGGTCGAAGTCCCACACATGCGGCTCGATCTTGAGCAGCTCGCCGCTATCGAGCTGCACCCGGATCGTCTCCGCGTCCCAGCCGATCACCTCGCCCATGTCGCCGTTGGCGGCGGCCAGCGTGTCGCCCTCGCCGCTGGGCAGGTTCGCGGTGACCATCACCCGCGCGCCTGCTTTGAGCCGCAGCTCGGTCGGCGTCACCAGGTTCTTCTGCAGCCACTCCACTTCCGACGCCGGCCCGGTGCCGTGGGCGTGGAACACCTGCTCCGGACTGTCGATGGTCCCGAGTTGGTAGGCATTCCATTTGTCCACCTGGGTGTTGTGAGTGAACAACCGCAGGATGCTGGCCTTCGGGAAAACCGCCACCCGCTTCTTCAGGATCGCTGCGCCCTCCTTGGTCACCGTGCCCTCGCGGAACTGGTTCAGGATGCTAATAAACTCCGGATCGTCCTGCCGGTGCACCTGGCGCAGCGTCACGTTGGAAAAATCCAGCGCTTCCCACACCGGCGAGGCAAACGCCCAGTCATAGTGACCGGTCTTGCTCACCGGCGGCAGTTGCAGGAAATCCCCCACCGCGATCAGTTGGATCCCACCAAACGGCCGCGCATCCCCCCGCACCTCGCGGCAGACGTAGTCGATGAACTCCACAATCCGCCCGGGCATCATGCTCACCTCATCGATGATCAGCGTCTTCGTCCCGCGGATCCGGGCGCAGGCACCTTTGAACGCGTAACCCTTGCTGCGCATGTAGTCCAAGTAATGGTCGAACGACTGCCCCGGCTTCGGTCCGAGCCCGATCCCGCTCCAGCGGTAGAGCGTGGAGGTGTCGACGTGCTGGCCGAACATCGCTTGCAGCTTGTCGCGCAAGTTCAGCGCTGCCACCCCGGTGGTCGCGCAGACTTTCAACGACCGGTCACCCAGCCGCCGGCGGATCGCCTCCACCGTCACCGAGGATTTCCCGGTGCCGGCCGGGCCGGTCACGAACACGTTCCGGCCCTCGTTGATGCGGGCGAGTGCCGCCTTCTGGTCAGGGTCGAAGATCACAGCTCCACCTCCTGCAGCTCGTCGATCCGGATCACGCATCCTGGCGCGTGGGTGCGCGGTTGCTCCCAGTATTTCCTTATGACCAGCTCGCACACCTGGTCGTCATCAAGCCAGGCGCGGATGTTGGTCAGCGCATCCAGCACCGCTTTTGCCAGGTTGTCGGCGTCCGGTTTGCTGTCGTGCATGTAGACCGGCGACGTCGGCTTGAGCATGCCGTTGGTGCGGTAGTGGTTCTTCGGCCGTGGCAGGTAGAACGTCAGCGTCACCGAGAGCGGCGCATGAATGCACGCTCCCTCCAACGCCGCCGCCGCCACCGCCACGCACGATTTCCAGCCCTCCGCCGTGCCCGGGTCATAGACCGCCGCCTTGCCACCGCGGGAAAATGCCCGCGGCCGTGGCTGGCCTTTCGGCATGCCATTGGCGCGGAGCGTGTGCAGGTGGACCCGTTGCAAGACCACCTCCCAGCCCGGCTTCATGGTGCCACCTCCTCGATTTTCTGGAAATGCCCGTGCCTGACCATTTGGCGGGCAAGGCTCCGGCCGTTGAGGATGCTGGTCCGGTTGCGGCAAAGTTCGGTGTCCCCGCGTTCCACATCGGCGGGGTATTGAATCACCTCCCAGATGTCGCCCGCGCGCCAGCGATGGCTGGATCCGCCCTTGATCACCCGGTAGCGTTCCAAGACTTGGTAAGCGCTCATGGGTGGGTCCTCCCGTCTTTGAAGTTGCAGATCTGGGCGTAGAACTGGATCCGCAGCGAGTCCAGCAGCCCCAGGTCGATGGAAGCATCCTCGCCGACCGCGTCCTCGAGCATGTCGATCTCCGGGCCGGTCAGCAGGTGGCGCACCGTCGCCAGCAACGCCTCGGCGTCGGCTTTGATTTCCGCACCCTCGGCGGCATAGGCTGCATCCTCTTCGGGTGTTGGCATGCGGATGTCATCCGCCGTGTCTGTGAATATGAACATGATTTAGTAATCTGCCGATTCCTCCGGTTGGGCGAGTTCGTCGATGGCCTGCTCGATGCGGGCGATTGACTTCTGGCAATAGCCCTCGCGCTCGAAAGCGAGTTCGTGCATGCGGTTCAATCCTGCCAGGCCGTAGCGTGCCGAGATATGTGCCAACTGCGCCGACTTCTTGAGCGGATGTTTCAGCGCAGGCAGCCGGTCGAGCACCGAGTTGGTCTCGAAGTCCATCGCCGATTCCAGAGCTTCTGCGTCGTCCTCGCTGGAGTCATAAACGGTTTCGCCCACCACCTCGATGGAAACGCTGGCCCCGCTCTTCTTCATCTCCTCGTGGAACTTCTTCACGGCCTTTTCCACCCCTGGCAGTTCCGGTTGATTCGGATCCGGCAGTTCCGCCGAGATGCTCGATTGATAGACGGCGGTGAAGCGCAGGGTGGTCTCGATGGTGCCCTCCTCCAGATTCACGGTTGCGCCCAGGGCCAGCTTCAACGGCGGGAATTTCTTCTCGCTCTGTTGGGCCTCCTCGATGTTCTCGTGCCACGCCTTGAGGATGTCCTCCTCGCGTTCGTAAAGCACCTCGCGGGCTTGCATGACGATGGTATCACAGAACTCCTTGAGTCGGCTGTGGTTGATAGTGGTTTTACTCATTGGTTCAGTTCGTTCAGTTAGTTAATAGCAAAAGGGGTCAGTCGTCATATCGACTGCTACCGACAAGTTGCCGGATTTCGACGATCACGCCTTCTTCATCAATATTGGCAATGATCGTGCGCACGGCGGCGATGCGTTGCTTGGAATCGAGTTGCTTTTCTAAAATGGTAAACAGGTCGATTTGGGATTCGATCATCAAGCGTTCTGGGTCGGCAATCATGTTGAGTGGGTCACAGTTGTTGGTGAGTTCCCCACCGGGGGCAGAGGGCGCGCTACGTTCCGGCTCGCGCATCCGTTCCACCCCCGGCAGGAAGAGTTGTTTCAGCGGCTCGAAACGACGGCCTTCTTGCTCGCCTGGATCCCGAGCACCGCGGCATTGGCGGCCACGTCCATGCCCTCCGCCTCCATCGTCCGGAACCACGCCAGCACCGCCGCGCGCTTGATCTCCATCGCGATGAAATCCGGGGCCGCGCGATACACCTGGCCGATGTCCACCACCTCGAAGTCCCAGGCGAAGCGCACCCCCTCCGCCACCTTGGTTTCCGCCACCTCGGCGCTGGCCTCCATCCGGGCTGCCAGCGCCTCCTGCCGCTCCTTCTCCGCCTGCTTGGCGGCGACGATGTCGGAAACCTTGCCGGTTCTGTCAGATTCAAGAGCCGCCACCGCAGCCGCCTCACGCGCCAGCCGCGCCTCCTCAAACGCCCGGTGTTCCTCGCGCAGCTTTTCCTGTTGGATCCGCGCCACCTCGGTGGCATGCGCGCCCACCAGCCTGGTGATCCGCTTTTCCTCCCCCTCGATCTCCAGCAGGAAGTCCTTCGCTGCCTGGTCGATCAGCTTGCCGATCCGGTTCACCGGCTCCTTGACCAGCTTGCGGCTCTTCTCGACCTCGATGCGCATTTGCGCCAGGCGGCGGGAGACGACTTGCGCGTCGGCGCTCTCGTCGTTGCTGGTGACCAAGAGCACGTTGGTGGCCTGCTCGAGCAGCACCGCCTTTCTCTGCTCCGCTTCCGGGGCGATGGTCAGTTGATAGCCCTCACCGGCGAGGATCAGGGCGGTGGTTTCGTCAATGCTAGTGATGTTGCTCATGCTAATTGTGGTTTTGTGGGTTGGTTCAGTATCTCAAAAAAAAGTCTTTGCGGGCCAAGTCGATGTCGCCGGTGCAGACGCAGTGGTCGGTGTAGAGGCCTCGGCAGTGGCGGGCGAAGCACCGGGCGCAGCATCCCGCCGGCACCGGTTCCTCGCGCAGCTTGCGGGCACGCTCGATGAGCACCTGGCGCACGCTTAAAACGGCTCGCCCTCCGGCAGGGGTTGGGCGGCCGGATGCGGCCACACCGTCAGCGGCAGCCGCAGCACTTTGATCGGCGGAGTGGTGGGATCCTCGCAGGGCATGCACAGCCACACCGTCTGCCCCTCGAGCACCACGCACATCGGCTGGTCGTTCGACGGTTGTGTCACCCCGCTGGGCACCTCCATCCGCTGGTTGGCGTAGTGCGCCTTCTGCGCCACCTCGGCGGCCGAGAGCGGCATCTCCTGGCTCAGAATCAGCCCGGCGGATTTCCGGGCCGCAAACTTTCCCGGCGGGTCGATCCGGTCGATGGCCTCGCTGGCCTCGAGCCGCTGCGCGATGGATTCCTTCGGGGTGCGACATGTCGCACCGGCCGGGGCAGGTGACGCGGCAGCCGCTTGGCGCGCGGCGATGATTTCAGCAATGGTCGGCATGGGGTGGGAAGGAATGTTGTGTTGAGTGGTGGCGTGATGTGTCGTGGCGTGTTGTGTCGTGTTGTGTCGTGGGGTGTTGTGATGCGCTGGAAAATTATTTGCCGGAGAACAGGCTGGCCATGTCCCCGATCTTGAGTGTGCCGTTCTCAACCCTCGCGCTCTGTTCGGCCAAGGCCCGCACCTTGCGCGAGCCCGCACCTTGGAACAGCCCGAGGATGGTGGCGGTGGTGACGTGGCGGATCTTGGTTTCCGGGGTCATCTTCGCCAGGTCTGCGCACTGCAACGAGTGGTGGCCCTTGCGGGCGATGTTGCGTGAGCGCTTCACCGCAGCGACCCCCACGTCCGGAATCTCCTCATCGGACAGCCGCCGGATCCCCACCCCGACGATGGTCCCGAACACCATCCGGAACGGCGGCTTGAGCAGCGCCTTGCGGGCAGTGGCCAGGATCGTGTTGCGAACTTGCACGTCTTCCTTGCAGACGTTTTTCATTTCGCCATAGGTGATCACCTGGCCGATTTCAGCGGCTTGCAGGTGCTTGATCAGCAGTTCGGTTTCGGCCAGCGTGCGGCCGATGAAGGAGGTGGGATTGATGGCGAGGTTGGATTGCATGGTGTCGGTCATATTGTTGTTGGAAATGGGATGTTGTGTTGTGTTGTGCTGTGGCGTGGAGTGGCGTGCGGTGCGGTGAGGTGGGGTGTCGTGTCGGAAAAGGAATGGCGTGTTGTGTGGTGTCGTGAAGTGCGGTGATGTGCAGTGGCGTGTTGTGCCGTGTCGTGAAATCTTCCGCGTGTCGGATGCGCGGCCCCCGTGCAATCATGCGTCCTCCCAGGTCAGATCATCACCGACGTGGAAGCGGCCATAGAAACCGCCGTTGCGTGGCCGGAAGCGGCCGACGCCGATGAACTTGCCAGCCTCTTCCAAGTAGCGGGTGAACACGTCCTTGGTGATCGACTCGTCCAGGATATAGAATACCGCCGTCGCTTCCCATTCGTGGATCACCGGGAACTTGCGCGGCACCCGGGTGCCACTGCTGCGCTTGCCGTCCGCATGGCACATGAAGGTCTCGCCCTCGGTTTCGTCCTTGGTCACGCCCAGCATGATCGGGTCGGTGACCAGCAGCCCGGCGGTGAAATGCTTGGTCCAGGTGGCGTTGCCCTTGCCGGGGATTTTCTCACCGAGGTATTGGGCGCATTCCATCAGCGCATTCTTGAGCGCCATCGGCGGAATATACACCTCGCCGGTCTTCTTGTTGTAGTGCTGGTGCTCGCGCCAGTTGCGGGCGTCATAGTCGCCGGAGGATTCCTTCTCCAGCTTCGGCACCTCCGCGCTGTAGAGGCGCGACTGTGAGTAAGGGCTGGCGGAGGATAGGGTTACGGTTGCTTTTTTCATATTGTTGGTTGCGTGTTGGAGATTGGGAAATGGGATGTTGTGTTGAGTTGTGGCGTAACGTGGCGTGTCGTGTCGTGATGTGTCGTGGCGTGAAGTGGTGTGACGGAAAAGGAATGGCGTGTCGTGTCGTGTTGTGTTGTGAAGTGTTGTGATGTGAAGTGGCGTGTGGTGCTGTGTCGTGGTGTGATGTGTCGTGGGGTGTTGTGAGGGGCGGCCGTAGTGCGCTTTATCATGAGCGAGCCGTTGCAGGCGCCGCCCCTCGCCCAGAAAGCCCCCCACCGCGTGGCAGTGGGAGGCGATTCAGAAGGGTGGCCGGGTCGACTCCCGCCGGGATCTCCCAGCAGGTCGGCCATTGAAATCAGTAGTCGGCAGCCGCCGCCGCTTCCGGCTCTTTAATCAGGCCCAGCAGCTCGCCCACCTCTTTCAGCGCGGCAGCCAGCCGCTTGTCGTCGGCCTTCGGTTTCGCGTTCGCCTGGTGCACCGGCAGCCACTTCTCGATCAGCGCACCGACCGCCTCCTCATCGAGGTCGCCCAGGTCGACGCCGGCATGCTTGCCAATGTGGACTTTGCACTTTTGCCAATCGGCTCGGCCTTCGTCCTCGGTCGCCGCCGGAGCTTTGCGGTAGCCCGCCTGGTCACCACCGGCCGCGCCGTCCTTCTCCGGCCTGTCCTTCACCCGGGTATATTTCCCGGACGGCTTCAGCGTCGTCTTGTCCTTGTCCGGACCGATGAAGCTGATCACCGCGTAGGTCTTGCCGTCCTTGCCCTCCTCATGCTGCACGATGAGCTTCACGCCCATCCCCATCAGCCCTTCGCAGTCGAATTCATTCAACTCCGCCGCCGTCAGATCGCGGCCCATGATCTTCTTCACGTCCTTGCGGAAGTTCGCCTTCTCATTGAGCGACGGCGTGTAGGGACGGCTCCAGATGCAGAAGCGCTTGCCCTCGTCGTCCTCGATTTCGGTCTCGTAGACCAGGCGGAACACCTCGCGCTCGCCGTATTCGCTCTGCACCTTCTTGGTCGGTGTCACATCCACGATCACCCCCTTGCAGGTGCCTTCGGTTTCCGGGTGCGGGGTAAAGTCCCCGCCTTTTTTTTCTGACAGTTTCATTCGTTACTTGGTTTGGTTTGGTTCGGTTTGGTTTGGGAGAGTTAGCGGAAAATGCAGTA